>JALYLI010000218.1 GCA_030774335.1 Acidobacteriota bacterium
GCGCCGGACCCATGGGAAGAAATCAGCGGCGGCCGCCCTTCTGAAGGTGGATCCCCAGCGCATGAAATACCTGTGCCGCAAGTTGAAGCTGTCCGAGGGTTAAAAATTAACCAGTTGATGGTTAAAATTTAACCAGTGGTGATAGTTTTGCCGACTTCTGGCAGGGCTAATAAGAGGGCCTCCTTGCAAGTCATTGATTCCAGGGAGCCCCGGACCGCGGGATGTCTGTTGCATCTTTGGCACGCCATCTGCATTCATATGATGCCGAGCGGGACGCCAAAAAAACTACAAAAAATTAGAGGAGCCCAAATGTCCATCCAGAAGAAATCGTTGATCAGCGCTTTGAAGACTACCCGGAAAGCGAACATCGCCAGCACTCCGGTGGAAGGCGAAAAGGCTGTAAGTTCGAAGGTAGTCAGCGCGAAAGTGGTGAGTGCCAAGGCAACCAGCGCCAAGTCGACCAGCACTAAATCGACAAGCTCCAAATCCCTAAACGCCAAGGCGGTTCTGTAGTCGAGTCTCCCAAAGTCACGTATACAATAGCGTCCAATCGAAGTTTGCAAAAAAGAAGGCTGCAACCAGCGCAGTCTTCTTTTTTGTTTTCACCACATCTTGCGCCCAAAAAAGTTCGCAAACGCCTCCCAGCCCAGATGGCCAAGACTTCGCCTTCGCCCATATACTCGCGCGACTCCGCTCATCCCGGGTTTTAGCTGGCCGGTATCATTTCTGAGTAGCACGTCCACCACGTAAAACGCGGGCGGGTTCAATCCTTTGTATTTATTTTCTTCCACCAGCCCCGGTTCGATCTCCCTGGACAACGGAGCTATGGCCGAAGCCCGGGCCTCCCACTTGCTCCAGAGCCCATCCACCTGCACACGAACCGGGGCACCTACGCGGAGCTTGTAGAGATCGTATTCCGAAACGTAGAGTCGCGCGCGCATGTGGCGCAGGTCTCCAAGTTCGACCAACTGCTCGCCGGTTTTCACGTAACTGCCGAGTTGGCTCTGCAGGTCGGGCGTGAGCACTACCCCGGATAAAGGGCTGGCGACGTCCAAATTATTCGCTTCCGCCTGAAAACTGCGGGCCTGTATGAGCGAACGCTCTCGTTCCTGCAATGCGGATCCCTCGTTGCGATAATTGAGGCGAGCGGCGCTGAGCCGATTTGTGGCCATGGCGTATTCGGCTTGGCTGCGGGCCAAATGAGAGGCCAGCGGGAGGTTGCGGATCTTGAACAAGACCGCGCCTTCGCGTACCGCGGCACCCTCAGGGGCGTCGACGTATTGAATTATTCCTGGCTCGGTCGCACGCACCACGGCGCGATTGGCGGGTTCGAGCGTAAAGCGTCCTGAAGTAGACTGGCGCCAGAGTGGCAGCAGCAGGAACAGCGCGAGACCACCGGCAATGGCCAGCGTGCGCGTTCGAGTGAACCAGGCGCGCACGCGGTCTCTTTTATCCAGATAAACAAATTTCATGAAGTTCACCAGTAAGCGTATCCGAGAACGGAAGATCAATGCCGCCGTCCCCAACTCAGGAATAAACGACCACTGCGGATCAAAATTGCGAAACACATTACCAACGAAGCTGGCCACGATATAAAGGACCGAATAACTGTACGCGCCAGACAGCAGGGCATACACCGAGTAGCCCAGCCGACGGCGTTTGGGCACGTAGGGCACTTCCACCGGCAGGCCCCAGACATGATGTTTTACCCACGCTGAAACATACGCGGTTGAACTTTCTTTAAGGTCTGGGATTCCCAGCATTTCGCACATCATGTGGTAACCGTCGAGCTTCATCAGTGGATTCCAGTTGATGAGCAGAGAGGTAATGCCGGTCAGAAGCATCAGGAAGTACGCGCCCTCGTGCACCAGCGTGTATGGCGCGGTGCCCCACCAGATGGGCGTGGCGATGGAGCAGATCATCAGTTCCACCCAGATTCCAGCCAGGGAAATGATCAGCCTCTGGTGCCGCAAACCCTTGACCATTCCCTCGGTAGTATCGGTGTAAAAAGCAGGCGTCAGATAGATCAGCGAAAAGCCCATTGCCGGAACGCGTCCGCCGTAGTGCTTGCAGGCGTGTGCATGCGCGAACTCGTGCGCGGCCACTACGAAGATTCCCAAGCCGTAGAGGACGGCGATGTCCGTCCAGCTCTTTTGCGTGAAAGTGTAAAACTGCAGAGTGTCGCGTCCGATCTCCGGCCAGTGGGTGATGGTCAGCCCGACCGTGAACGCAAACGCGGCCAGCGTCAGTGCAGTGAACCATCCGGTATAAATGAAACTGGTGTAGCGATAGAGCCAGGTGAGGAATTTGTCCGGATTGAACGCCGGAAAAATGATCAGCGATAGATCCGCGTAACGGCTCTTGGCTTTCAGTTTCTTCTGGCGGTTGGCCTTGTTTTGCTGTAGCAGCAGGATATTCTTTTCCTGCGGCGACTTGTACCAGAAGTCCCCTTCTTCCAACATGGCGGCGAATTCCCGGATCTCTTCCTCGCTGTAATCGAGGCCAGATTTGTGGGAAATAAGTTCGGCAACCTCGGCATAAGATCGCTTCCCGTCGAAAAGCTGGATTAGCTCCCAATTTTGCGGAGGGAATTTGTACATCACTTCCGCGCTAGGTACGTACACGCGGATCATGGGTTTGCCGTCCTCAAGGTGCTCCTTGAAGGTGCAATCCGGATCCATTCGCGGGTAGCGTTGCGCAAGGGTGCGGGCGGGAATTTCGGGGAGAGCAACGTTTAGCGCTTCGGTAATGTTCATCGCGGGATGGGCAGGCGTGAGTTGGCGGTCATTCCGGGCCGCAAGGATCCGCGTGCCCCGGTAAGTTCCGCCAGAACGTCGAACGTTCCACTGGAGGGATCGATGACGGAATTCACCACTTTGATTTTCGCGGTGTGCTTCTCTTGCGGCACGTTGCTGGACGACACTTCCAGTTCCTGGCCAATTCCGACGTGCCCCATAAATTTTTCCGGCAACGTGAATCTGAATAGCAAGGGAGACTCGGCGGTCACCCAAAAAAGTTTATCACCGCGAGCGACGCTCTGCCCTTCGCGCGCATAGCGCCGCGCCACCAGGCAATCGAACGGCGCGGTGACCCGGGTTTTTTCCAGTTCCAGCTCCAGCGAGCGTTCTTCCTGGCGCGCCGTGTTCAGCATTTCGGTTACACGTTTGACATCCCACTGTTCGGATTCCACTTTGAATTTGGCATGCTGCAGCTGGTCCTGGGGCAAAAGTCCCTCGTCCCACAGCCTCTGGGCGCGAACCAGATCGGCTTTGACCACCTCGGTTTCGGCCTGCCAATTTTTCAGGTCGTTTTCAATGCCGCGCGCTTTCGCGCGTCCCGCTTCAAGGTTCGCAGTGATCTGCCGGTCATCCAGTTGCGCGAGTAGCGCGCCCGCCTTTACCCTTGCGCCCGCGTCGGTTTTGATTCTTGCCAGCGTGCCGTCGCGCTGCGCGGTGACCTCCACCTGGTGCTCCACAAGCAGCGGGCCCGATACGTTCACAAAATCATCTCTGTCAGCAGCCGGTGGTTGTGCGACCAGGGTTCCGTTGGGAGTCACTGCAGGTGGGGAAGCAGGATTCTTCGAAGGAGTTGCGGCCGCGATTGTTTCCTCCTTGCTGCTGTCACCACAGCCGCTGACTGCAGGCAGAATGGCTAGCAGCGCTGCGATCCACGCTTTCCGCATTTTTATTCTCCGGCCCATGTCTACCATCCGAACCAGGCCCACAATTTCGAATACGTCCACAGCACCGGCCGCCGAAACAAGACGTAACCGGCCGGATACCATCCGACGGTCACTTTTCCGCGTCCTTCCATCCCGGCTCGGAGCGTCCCTCCAGGATTCGTGAGCGCGACGCGCGCGAAAAATACCCGGTCGTCGCGCCGCATTTCGGCTTTAGGGCTAACCACGGCGACGTGACCGCGAAATGTCTTGGTGGCGTAGCTGTTCAACTTCATGACCGCTTTCAGTCCAGGCTTCAGCAGTCCGGCGTCCACGTCGTCTATGGCCACGTCCACAACGGTCTGGGAGCTGTCCATGATTTCGGCGAAACTCTCTCCATGCTGCAAGCGCCGCCCGGCGGAATTCTCGATGTTCGGAGTGGATACCACTCCGTCTATCGGAGAGCGCAGCTGCGTGCGATCCAGCAATTCCTTTGCGCGATCAACCTCCGACTTCCAGAAATCCGCCTGAACACGCTGCACCCCCGCTTCGCCGGTATCGTTTCCGGCGAGCGAATGGTTCACTTGCAAAACCGAGGTCTGGTATTTGGCTTCCGCTTCGGCAAGGGCGGAGCGGTAATCCCAGGCCTCCATGTCCGCCAGCACCTGGCCGCGCGTCACGGCCTCGCCTTCGTGCACATAAACTTTTCCGACCACGCCTTCGATTTCGGGCTGCACCTGGGCGCGATGCGCCGGCGCGATCACAGCGTCGCCATCAACGCGTAGCGGTAATGGGACAATTCCCAGAAAAATAATCGCCGCGGCGGTTAGCGCGATAATCATGGCGCGGCGTTTCTTTTCCATGGCCATGAATTTTCGTTTTCGTTCCAGCACCGGTTCGAGCACGGAGATGAAGGGCACTTCCTTGTACATCTGCGCGTTACGCAAAGCCACGGTGGCTTGTGCGGCCAGGACTTCCAGAATCTCGATATGAGCTTGAGAAAGAAAATCGGGGTCATTGCTCTCGAGGGCCAGGATACCGACGCGTCCGGTATCGTCACTGAGCGGCATAGCAT
>JALYLI010000219.1 GCA_030774335.1 Acidobacteriota bacterium
CGCATTGCCTCTACCGAAGCCGGCAAGCAACTTCGCGTCGGCGACTCTTTGATCTTGTAATATTAGTCAGCTGCCGCGGACCGCCGGTCCGTCATCTCGCCGCTAAAATATCTCTTGGGCGGAAACATTCCGCGCCGCAACAATTCCTTCCCGCAACGCTGCCGGATCTGATCCGTCCAGTTCAGCCAGCTCTGTTCGCTCAATCCCACAAAATGCCGCGCCTGCTCATAAGGCGCCAATCCCAGATAATATGTCCGAAACAAAACCATGCGCGAAGCCCACTCCTCGCCATCCAGCGCCGCGCGTCCAGCCAACGCGAAGTCCGCCACCCACTCATTCAATCGCGGCCGGTAATCCGGCTTCCACAAAAACTTTCCAGTATCTTTCCAGTTCAGCGCGGAAATCCCGCGCTTCGATTCCAGTACCTCGCGCGCCCCGCGATAAACTTCCCAGCACACATCAAAGGCCAGTTCTGGTTTAACGCTCATCGCTTCTCTCCCGTACAACGTCGCAGCCAATCGATTTAACCGCCTACTTGCTCGCACGAATTTATCGCCACCATCGCCGCCCCTTCTGGTCGCGCAACAAATTCTCAGGCGTCTGAATTTCCTCCACAAATAATTGCCGCAGCCCCCAGCGATCCATCCCCACTCAAAGTCTTCGCCAGCGGCCGCGCTTCGCGAATTTCGCGTCTCAACCGGTATTCCCACACCGGCCCGTGCTCCACCGCGCACATCAACTCGGCCACTTCGCGGCGCCGTTTCTCCACCACGAACGCCCCGTACTGCGGCTTCCGCAAATGCCGCAGCTGTGCCGAGATGCTTGCTTCGCCGTACTGCGTCAGTCGCGACAGTTCCACCAGCGTCAGCCACGTTTCGCAGCTCCCGGCCGAAAGCATCACGTCGCAGAGCACGTCACGCTGCCTTTTCAGTAATCGGGGTCGCGGATCCCTCTTTCGGATTTTCTTCATGGTCTGTCACCCTCTTTCCTTGCACGATCTACGAATCCATTGCCCAACTATCTCCTGCGGCCTTGCTCCACTTGGCCTTCGATCAGCTCCTCTTCGTCTTCTTCCCACAAATCCTCGAGTTCTTCCGGCGCCGTCCAGTCTGGATCCTCGTAATCTCCGGCGCAGGCGCTGCACGCCTGCCACTTGGAATTGCCGGAAAGATTTCCACATTTTTCCACAGCCCATTACCCACGCGTCATTCTTGACTATATGTACTAAAGTGTTACTGTCGACTTCCTGTCCCCACAGGAGCGTCCAGTGACTCGCTACAAGACTCAACCTCCGTGGGAATTTCTCTTGTCCGCCTCTCGCACATCTCTGCAATCCTACGAACTCACACGCTTAAGCCACGCGGCCAACCTGCGCAAGGAGATAGGTACGCTGCTCGATCAATGGCTGGAAGAAAATGCCTGCGCGATGCTCGCGCGCTGGCTGATGGAACAGCGCGAGCGTCCGCCCATGCATGGCGCTACCGAACTGTTCCCGCCTGGCGCTCCAGCCGACGCGCATTCTGTGTCCGATAATTTCCTCGCGGATCAGGCGCTCTCTCCGCCTGTTCCCAGCGGAGTGTCCTGACACCTCCGCGCTTTTTTGACCTTGGCCACAAGTTGTCTTGCCGATTTTGTTGCTGCATAGTCCGGTGCACCGGCTGCGTTGCGGTGTGCCCGCGAGTTCGGTTCTGAACTCTCCCAGGGAGACTGCCCGTGCTCCACGCGCCCACGCTCGCCTCGACAAATACGTCATCAAATAATTTCGCGCCCAACTCGCGCCGTTTTCCTCTGCTCTTCCCCTGCGCATCGCTGCCTCCGTCGACTTACGTAATGGCAGCTTTATATCCGTTATCAGACCCACTGCTCGCGGCCAACTCCGCACCAACGCAGAAAAAGCCCTATTTACCCGTCGGCTACGAGATTTCTACGCTGGCGAATTCGGAATATGCGGAATCTACTGAAGGCTGACTTTGGACCCGGGACCTATTTCTAAATCTGGAATGGGCAATCAAGCAGACGCACGGATCATCGTTCCCCGGCATTCCGTCTCAGCCTACGCGGGCATGAGTCGCCCAGAGCTTCATCGCTCATGCACTTGCCTGCGCCGCGCTACACATATCCGGGTATGTGTAGTGACCATCGGTCCGCATAGAGTAATGAATGGGCATACGGCTTTGTGGCCCAGCGGGAAGTTCGTGAAACTTGCTCAGATGCATCCTTATTGTTGATGACCACCGGCACATCCGCGAAGTGCTTCGCGCCTTCCTCGAAAGTCAGGCAGGATTCGAAGTCTGTGGCGAAGCTGTTGACGGTTATGACGCCATCGAGAAAGCTCTACTTCTGAAGCCCGATCTGATACTCCTGGACATGTCCATGCCACGCATGGACGGAATCGAAACCGCCCGAAAATTGAAAACGCTGCTTCCGCGGACTCCCATCGTCCTGTTCACCTCGCACAGCGGTGCTCTTCGCGGTTTCGATACGCGTGCCGCAGGCATTGCTGCGGTGATTGCAAAGGACGGCGACATGTCCTTGCTGCTGCATAGTATCCAAGGTCTTTTGCAGGCTGCGTAATTCCGTCCCCATCAAATCAACCCGCCAAATTACGCTTTTATGCGATGTGCGAAATTGAACATCCCACATCCGAGCTTTGTGACACCGTCAAGGCCCAGTCAATGCTGGAAGGCCGATGACCAGATTGATCTGTCCAATAATTAATGAATAGCGACCTTACTTTCCGTGAGCCCGGAGAATGTGATGTCAATCAAAGTTCTATTAGCAGACGACAGCGACATTATGCGTCGCGCCATACGAGGGCTGTTGCAAGACGAGCCTCGTATCGAATTAGTTGCGGAGGCCGTAAGCTTCGCACAAGCGATGCAAATGATAGCGGACTTTAAACCGGAAATCCTTCTGATGGACCTGCATTTGCCCGAAAAGCGCGATTTCACCCCCGCCTTTGTCAAATCCCAACTTCGATCTCTTCACCTGTTGGCTATTTCCGTCTCGAACGACGAGGAAGCAAAAGAGCTGGCCGCCAGCTATGGCGCCTTGGCATTGCTGGACAAGATGAAGCTCTTTGCCGAGCTCATCCCGGCAGTCATAAAATTCGCAGCCGGCGCGTCTGCGATGGCCCTTACGGATACGCACCTGGCCCCGCCTACTTCTCTGCAACAGCGAAGCAGCTTAATCCCGGCTATCCACAACAAGCTTCACTGATTTTCAAATTACGCCTCATTCCGTTCAAATAGCTCCACTCTGGAACATGTGCCATTTTGGACATCTTGTGTTCCCCAATACCCGTAGCATCAACATGGGGACATCGAGGTATGGCCAAAGTACGTACGGTCCTTCTCATCGACGACAACCTCGCGCACGCCCAATCCTTTCAAGATGCGTTACTTACCGCCACGAATGGGCCTTTTCGTGGTGAATGGGTTAAAACCCTCGCCGAAAGCTTTGAAACGCTCGCGAAGAAAAAGATTTGGGCCATTTTTCTCAACCTCTGCCTGCCGGGCGGCCAAGGCCTTGCTCTCTACGAGGTAGTTCGTAAGGCCGCACCTGGCATCCCGACCTTAGTCCTGGCCGGCATTGACGACGAAGCCATGGTTACTGAAGCCTTGCGTCGTGGCGCGAAAGATTTCTTACTGGGAACCCATATTGATAGCTACTCTTTCGCCCGCGCCATCCGCCACATGGCCGAGCGTGAAGCCGCGGAAGAAGACTTGTTCACGGAAAAGCAGCGCGCCCGGGTTACGCTCGACTCCATCGGCGACGCCGTCCTGAGCACCGACATGCTCGGAAATGTTACCTATCTGAATGGGGTAGCGGAAAAAATGACGGGTTGGTCTAAGGAGGAAGCCTTTGGTCGGCCACTCGCAGAAATATTTGAGATTATCGACGGATCCACCCGGGAACCCTCTCCGGATCCCATGCAATTGGCAGTAATGAAAAACAAAACTGTGGGGCTTACGGCCAATTGTATTCTCATTCGACGCGACGGATTTGAATCCGCCATCGAAGACTCCGCCGCCCCGATCCACGACCGTTCCGGCGCGCTAGCCGGTGCCGTAATTGTTTTTCGCGATGTCACCACCTCCAGAGCGCTGGCCGGTGAAATGAAGCATTTGGCTCAGCACGATAACTTGACGGATCTTCCTAACCGCTTGTTGTTGAAGGATCGACTGGCTCAGGCCATTGCGATTGCCCATCGTAATAGCACCCATGTTGCCGTGATGTTTTTAGATTTGGATAACTTCAAGCATATAAATGACTCCCTGGGTCACTCCGTCGGCGACAAACTGCTTCAATCCGTCGCCGCTCGTCTACTAAGCGCCGTGCGCAGTTCCGATACCGTGAGTCGCCAGGGTGGGGACGAATTTGTCCTCTTGCTTTCGGAGATCAAGCACGCCACAGATGCGGGTTTCGCGGCTGGAAAGATTCTGTCCACGCTCACTAACCCGCACCACTTGGAGCAGCATGATCTGAGTGTTACAGCAAGTATTGGTGTAAGTACGTATCCCGAGGACGGCGACGACGCAGACACTCTATTGAAGAAGTCCGATACCGCGATGTATCGGGCCAAACAAAAAGGACGGAATAATTACGAGGTATTTAAGGAAGAGATGTTTCTCACCCGGCCCGAGGTTCTAATTTCCTAGGTTCTAATTACTTCGCAGCTTTTGGGTTTACTGCGGGGTTTTAGACTAATTGCGGGCTAAATTCCAGGCTTGAATTTCAGCGCAGCGGTTGGCGTAGCTTACCGACCCGGCAAGCTCTTCCAGTGCAACAGCACAGTCTTCGTCTGGCCTGATGATCTGGTACTCGCCAAAAGAATTTCTAAGGATCAGATCACCGCAACTTTTGAGGAAGATTCGGAAGGACCGCACAGTCACCACCTCCACAATGAATTTGCCATCGGGCCGGGGGACCTGTGGGCAAAACCCGGTACAACAGTTCATTCCACAACGGAACTGTAGTTTACGAACCGCTTCGAGACCATCGGGTAATCACTTTAAGGCAGGTGGGGAAAATACTAAGAAAGTGCATAAGTAAAGGTTATCGCAGGACTTATACGACCAGCAGCTCAGGATTTCGTGATTGCCGGGATGCCCGCAGCTGGAGTCTGTTCGAGCAACTGTTCCTTGCGGTAAACCAGCGAATTGATGTCGTAAGTCGCCAGCTCAAACCCATGTCCATGCGTGATCGCATCCGTCGGGCAGGCTTCGACGCAATACCCGCAAAAGATGCAGCGCGAATAGTCAATGTTGTACACGCTGGCGTAGCGTTCCCCGGCGGAAATGCGCGTTACGTCCGTATTTTCAGCGGCTTCGATGTAAATGCAGTTGGCCGGGCATGCCGCGGCGCAGAGAAAACAGCCCACGCACTTTTCCAGCCCGCTTTCGTCGCGATGCAGTACGTGAATACCGCGGTAGCGCGCCTGGAAATGCACCTTTTCGTACGGGTAGTTCTCCGTAACGGTTTTGCGGAATATATTGCGAAAGGTGACGCTGAAACCTTTTGCCAACGTAGTGAATGTTTCCGCTACTTCCCGAAGCCCTGATGCCATGCTGGCAGTCTAACAAACGCTCCGCGTACGGGCAAATCTCAATGAAATTTAGCGGGCCACACTGGCCTTACCGACCAACGAATCGATGATCAACTTGCCGTGAAATCGTCCATTTTCGATGAAAATTTCACTGGTGTGCCGTCCTCCGATTACCACTCCCGCCAGGAAAATTCCCGGCACGTTGCTCTCCAGCGTCTCGGGATCCAGCTTCGGCTTCAAGGTCGCCTCGTCCAGTTCGACGCCCAGGCTTTTGATGAACACATAGTCGGGGTGATATCCCGTGAGCGCAAAAACCTGTTTCGCGGCCAGTCTTTTCGTGCCGCTGTGATTTTCCACCACCACATATTCATCCGTAAATTCTTTCACTCGCGTTTCAAACAGCGCCGCGATTTGCCCCGCTTTGATCCGATTCTCGATATCTGGCCGCACCCAGTACTTTATCGTCGCTCCCAGTTCCGCGTCGCGATGCACTAGTGTAACGCGCGCTCCGTTGCGATAAAGATCCAGTGCCGCTTCCGCCGCGGAATTTTTCCCGCCCACCACCACTACATCCTGCCGCCAATACGGATGCGGCTCGGTGTAGTAGTGCGAAACGTTCGGCAAATCCTCGCCCGGCGCTCCGATCTTGTTCGGCAAATCGTAGTACCCGGTCGCTACCGCAATCTTTTTCCCGCTATATTTGTGCGTCGTGCCATCCAGCGCCCGCGTGGTGACCGTAAAATTCCCGTCGCGACCTTCCAATTTCTCAATCAATTCAAACAGCCGCAACTCCAGGTCAAAATGTTCCACGGTCTTGCGGTAATACTTCAGCGCCTCCACGCGCGTGGGCTTCTCGGCTGCGCAAACCAGTGGCAGGTCGCCGATTTCCAGCAATTCCGGTGTCGTAAAAAAATACATGTTCACCGGATAGTTGAAGATTGAGTTGCATAACGTGCCTTTATCAATCACCAGCGGTCGCATCCCTGCGCGCTTGGCCTCAATGGCGGTAGCCAAGCCCGTTGGTCCCGCGCCAAAACAAATAATGTCGTACGTTTCCATATAAATTCAGTTTGCAGTCTCGCCCGCACAATTGCAAACCGCGCGGCTGGTTAACATCCGCATTGAGAAAGAACTACTGTGCAATCGGCAGCTCGAGGATTTCTCTCAACTCTCGTCTAAACGCATCTAATTCCCGCAAGCGTTCAGGCGTCGCCGGAATCTCCGTCTTCTTCCACACAAAAAATTCCCCGTTATCGCGTGCCAATTTCACGCCAACATTTCCGTCCACCAGGTACGAAGCCGGCGCCCGCACCACCAATCCGGCGTTCACGACGGGGGCCAGCACGACCGCGCATTCACCCTTGCGCATGCACAGTGCGCTTTCATAAGGCGCAATCGCAATGGGACGAAATCCCGCCGCCACTAACCGCTCCAGCGTGCTCCTCTGCCGCGGCGAAAGCTCCATAGGCATAGCTCAACGCACTCTCTTTTTAGATCCGCTGACTTATTTCGAGGATGGGCAGGTTAAGTGACCGCGCTGTCTCGACAGCGCTCCAGTCAGCGTTTCGCGGAATTACGCCGCCGTCGAGTCCGTTTCCGACGACGATCCCGATGACGAACCTTCCAGCTGCGAAAGTATATCGCGCAGCGTGCGGATCAACTCATCGCGCGTCACGTGGCTCTTCTTAAATTGAATCCGGAATTTAAACTGTTCGTTCTCTGGCTCGAACTGAAACAAAAACGGCTGCGGCCGCTGCGGTCCCGCAACGTGTTCCTGTCGCTCTTTCCGGGCTTCGTCGCGCGTCAAGCCACCCTGCATCATGCGGTGAATCGTCTCCAGCATCTTCTTCTCGGTCGGCTGCCGCGCTACTTGCAACAACAGCGACTTCGTGTTGATACCTTGCTCCGCGCACTTTTTTCGCAGTGGCTCCGGAATATGCAGCAACGAAAGCGTCTCCGTCACCGACGTCCGCGCCCGCCCGATCTTCCGCGCAATGTCGTCGTGCGTATACTCAAACTGCGTGCCCAGCCGGTCCAATCCTTCCGCTTCCTCGAAAGGAGTCAAATCTTTGCGCTGTAGGTTCTCTATTAACCCGATTTCGAGGGTTTCCGCGTCGTCGGCAGTCTTCTCGATGCACGGCAATTCCCGCAATCCCGCCGCGCGTGAAGCGTGGTAGCGTCGCTCGCCGGAAATAATGTAGAAGCAGTCCTCGCGTGCAATAAACCGCACCAGCAGCGGCTCCAGCACGCCTTTTTCGCGGATCGAATCGCTCAGTTCGCGCAAGTCTCCCAGCGCTTTGCGCGGCTGGTCCGGGTTCGGACGGATCTGCTCCACCGGAATCATTCGCCCTACTGCCGCGCCGCTGTAGCTCGTCAACGATTCGACGTAGTGCGCGTCATGCCGCATCTTCAGCGTGGCGGGTAATCCGATTCTCTTCAACACGTTGAATAACCTCCCCTGCCAATTTCTTATATTCCAGCGCCCCCGGTGACTTGGGAGCAAACGTCAAAATCGTTTCCTTGTACGCCGGGCTCTCTTCCAGTCGCACATTCTTGCTGATCTTCGTCTTGAACAACACTTCGCCAAACACCGTGCGAATCTGCTCGTGCGTGTCCCGCGAAATATTGGTGCGCTTGTCAAACAAGGTGATCACCACGCCCAGCATCTTCAATCCGGGATTGGGTCGCGCGCGAATTCGTTCGTATGTCTCCAGCAGGTCGTCTGTTCCTTCGATCGCGAAATACGCCGCCTGGATGGGCACCAGCAAATGTGTCGACGCCACCAGCGCGTTCACCGTTAATATTCCCAGTGAAGGCGGCGTGTCCAACACAATGTAGTCATAATCTTTTTGAATCGGCGTCAGCGCATCTTTCAATTTAAATGGCGCATCGAATTGTCCCGCCAGCACCTGCTCCAGTTTGGCCAGCGCCAATCTTCCCGGCCCCAGAAATAGCAGTGGATCCTTCGTGCCCTTCACCACTGCGGACAGCTGCACCCGCTGATCGCCCAGCACGTCGAACATTGACGTGGCTATCTCTCCCGAATTAAAAAATGCGATGGTGGAATTTGCCTGAGGATCTAAATCGATGAGGAGTGTTCTTTTGCCGCGGTGCGCTAGCGAAGCCGAGAGATTTATTGCTGTCGTAGTTTTTCCGACGCCGCCTTTTTGATTTGCAACCGTGATAATGGCAGTCATATCTTTTCTGCCCTCGCCCGCGCGCTCACTTTTTGGCCGTCGCCATCCGGCAACCCGGTTCCCATATATGGGTGCTGTACGTGGAAAACCCCCTAGAGCTAGCTAACTTTACGTTCGCCATACATTAAATGGCAAGCGAAAAGTAACCGCACACCTAAATAACCGGTGGAAATCCTCGGCCGCTCTTCGCACTCGCGGCGCGCGCGTGGGTCGCGCCCTTTGACATTCAATGTGCGGCCTTTGAAGTCAACCCCGCTCCGCTATTTTTGACTCCACCATCCAGCGATCTAAAACTCCAGTTCCCAAAAATCTGGCCCGGCATTTTTCAACTGCAACCCTAATTCCCAACCCGAGGTCGCCTGGTGCCCGCGCCAGACCAGCACCGCCTCGCATTCTCTCTGATTGATCAGATTCGTAATCAGCAGCTGGTCTCCCACCTCAAACTCTCCGGAAACAATCGCCATGCACCCGTGCGCACTGATATCCATCGTGTGCCCTTCGCCCCGCGCACCGCGTCCTCCCTCTTTGCGCTCCACAGCCACCTTCACCCGCGAATTAACGCGCACTCCCGCGCGCAGGTGTTGTCTGTGCAATTCTCCCGTGTCTTCATTGTCGTCGAAGCGGTCATACAGAAGCGGCACGTTGCTCTCCTCGGATTGCGCTTACTCCGGTCGAAACGTTGGTCTTTCGCTCACCACCGTATCTCACCTTAAATCCGCGCCGCCGACCGGGTCAATCGAAGTTCAGAACGAGTTGAGTTGGAGGTAACCAAAGATCGCGGGTCAACAGATCCCATCACCGCAAATTACCGCCTGTACCCGCGGTAGTGATTTTCGGGACTCCGGCATTAAGCCCCATCAACAGCATGCGATTGTCCGAATAATATGCTTGCCCCGTGGCCGTCTCCGCCCCGGAAACTCCTTCAGCGCTCCGCACATACTCCTTGCGTATGAGTTGCTGCGTTTCCGCCAGATTTCTCGCGATGAAATCGCGCTCTGCATCCACGTTCGGATCAATGCGATGAAATACCCACAGTTTGCGCCGCACAAATTCGATTCCCACATCGTGTGTCGCCGCGCCCACCCACAGTGGTACACCTTCCACCTCTCGGCCCGTCTTCCAGATCCGCAGATGATGCCTGCGCGCCACGATCGAACTTGGATCCGGCAATGCATACGAATAATCCTGCTCTCTGCCGAACAAATACAGCCGGTCCATGGGCAACTTCGTATAGCGCGTGCGTTGCCACAACAGGTGCCAGATGATCTGCGGCTTGGATTTTTCCACTTTCAACCACCCGGCACGCGCAAACACTTCCTGCAAATCGTCTTCCTTCGCTACAAAAATCACATTCAACATGTCGCCTTCGCGCCCCTCGCCATTGAGCACTCGCGGCGGCAACATCCTCACCATCTCCGGCAATTCGGAAACGTTCACAGGAGCCGCCAGTAACTCCGCCTTTTCCGCTGCCACGTCGCCTCTCGTGTAAGCGATCACTTCTGTGCCCTTCAGCACGGTGCTGTCACGTCCCCGCGACAACAAAAACACCGGCGCCGCCGGAAAGTAAATTGCTCCCGTTAAGGCCATCGCCATTCCCATTCTCAAAGTGTGCGAACGGCCTTTGAATTTTTTCCGCGCCTCCAGCGCTACCCGCTCGCCGGTCGCCAGATCCACCGAATCCAGCCGCACGATCACTCCTCCGCCCATGCCGAGCAATCTCTTCTGCTTCACCTGGACGACCGTCCCGCGGGCTAGCTCCCCGGCCCTGACGACCGTATAACCATCCACTACCACGCCCTTTTCCACCACCAATTCGAGTTGATCGCCCCTGTGCGCGCTCGCCGAAGAAATAGTCTTCGCAAATTTGAGTTTCACGGGAGTACCCCGCTTCATCACTACTCTTTTTGAGGGGACGGGCAACTCCTGCCCCGATGCAATCTGAGGTTGGAAAGCGACCAGAATCAATACGAGTGGGACGAAACATTTGGCGCGACGCATGTAGCTCTGCCTTTCGCCTGGTTCAATACGGGACCACGACGATGGGCCGCCGCGTTGCTGAGATGGATTCCCTTACCTGCATTCAACTACAACGGGAAAGACCTGTCTGTTCTGTGTTGCACGTAATCGGCACAAATAAAGTGGGTATTTCCCTCGCCGCAGCCGGGGTTTGCGCGCGTGCCACCCTCCGCTTACACTCTTTCAACACTCTGGCCGGCCAAATGTTCCGACTTAAAACTCTTCGCAAAGAATTTCCTGCCACTTCGCGCCTTGCCCTCCCCCTGGTGCTCGCAGAGCTCGGCTGGATGAGCATGGCCATAGTAGATACCGTCATGGTTGGACACTTGCCAGACAGTGCTACTGCGATGGGCGCGGTCAGCCTGGGCTCCAACATTTTTATCGTGCTCGCGCTTTTCGGCGGTGGCTTGCTTATGGGCCTCGACACGCTCGTCTCGCAAGCGTTCGGCGCCGGCCGGCGCGAGGATTGCCACCGCTCGCTGATCAACAGTATTTATCTAAGCGTCGCGCTCACGCCCATACTTGCCGCTCCTGTCTGGTCGCCGCCGCGCGTGTTGGCCAGGATGCACATCGATCCGGCGATCATGGCGCTGGCCATCCCTTACACCAAAGCGCTCGCGGTCGGGCTTTTTCCGCTCTTGCTTTATTTCGCCGTGCGCCGCTGCCTCCAAGCCATGAACATGGTGCGAATCGTCGCCTTCGCGCTGGTCACCGCCAACATCATTAACGCCGTCGGCAACTGGATCCTCATCTACGGCCACTGGGGAGCGCCGGCCATGGGAGCTGTCGGTTCCGGATGGTCCACCGCCATTGCGCGCGCATACATGGCTGCGATTCTGGTCGGCTATCTGTTGTGGTACGACTATCGCCACCGTACCAACTTGCTCAAAACTCCCGTGGACATCGATCTGCCGCGCATCCGCCGCCTCATCACGCTCGGCGCCCCGGCTGCGATTCAGTTCACGCTGGAGAGCGGAGTCTTCGCCCTCGTTACTGCGCTCATCGCGCGTCTCGGGCCCGTGCCCCTCGCCAGCCATCAGATCGCGCTCAACACCGTGGCGCTTACCTACATGGTCCCGCTGGGAGTTTCATCCGCCGCCGCCGTCCGCGTCGGCCAAGCCATTGGCCGCAAAGATTTCGTCGCCGCCGCTGATGCCGGCAACACCGCCATCTTTTTGGGAGCCGCTTTTATGAGCTGTGCCGGTGCCGCCCTCCTGATTTTCCCACGCGCCATTGCCCGCATGTACACGCCCGATGAGAACGTCATTCGCGCCACCATTTATCTTCTCGCCGCCGGAGCCGCCTTCCAGCTTTTCGACGGCATTCAAACCGTAGCCACCGGCGCTCTCCGCGGCGCCGGCGACACTCGCACGCCCATGCTCTGCCACTTAATCGCCTACTGGATAATCGGCCTGCCCCTCGGCTACTACCTCTGCTTCCATCGCGGCTGGGGCGCCTTCGGCCTTTGGGCCGGCCTGAGCCTCGCGCTCATCCTCATCGGTATAGTGTTGCTCGCAGTCTGGCGGCGCATGCTCCGCCGCATGGCTCCTGACGGTGTAACTGGCGGAAGTCCATGATGTCTCCGCTTCGACGAACCGCCCCGCGCAAAATTATCATCGCGACTCTTCGTGTCCCGAATTGCTCGCTCGATCGCGCCGCGCACAATTATCATCCCGAAGGCGCAGCGGAGGGATCTGCTTTTCGTTTTCAAGCGATATGCAGACTTGATTCTAAGCAGGTAAGTGAGTCTTAGCAGCGGCCGGTTTCGCACGCTTCGTCTTTAAGGGTGCGGTCTTTGAATTTCGTCAATTCTCAGAAAATTCTCGTCTTACTATCCACCTACATCTTGTATCTGCCCAGATCATCGTCTGACAAACCTTCCAGCCACGACCGCAACTGCTCATTGGTAGTCCGTTCATTAATCGCGCTGGAAACTTTAGAATTCTTCAGCACCTGGTCGTTCACAAAAATGGGGCAATCCATCCGTAGCGCCAAAGCCAGCGCATCGCTCGGGCGCGAATCAATGGTCATCATCTCGCCGTCGCGCTCCACGCAGATCAGCGCGTAAAACGTATCGTCCTTCAGTTCACTGACGATAATTTTCTGCACGCGCACTTCCAGCCCCAGCAAAACGTTTTTCAACAGGTCATGCGTCATCGGACGCGGTGTCTGCACCTTCTCAATCTCCAGCGCAATCGCGTTCGCCTCGTACACGCCCACCCAGATCGGCAGGATCGCCTGCCCGCCCACATCCTTCAACACCACAATGGGCATATTCGTCACGGGATCCATCATCAGCCCACGAATCTTCATCTCTACTTCCACGTTGGACCCCCCGATCACTGCCTTGGCAAAACTTTACTCCACATGCACGCCCGTTAAACTCCCCGTCCCGCTGTCTGTCACTCTTACTGGCACATAGCTTCCCAACAGCTCTTGCCCGTCCGACGAAAAACTGATCACCCGATTGGAAGTTGTATGCCCCGACCACTGCTTCTCACGCCGCGATTTGTTGCTCACAAAAATATCCAGCACTTGCCCCAGCATCGCCTGATTCCGCGCCGTTTGAATCACGCGCTGCTTTTCCTGAAGCATCGCCAGCCGCCGGCCTTTCACTTCTTCCGAAATCGGATCATCCAGTGCCAGCGATGGAGTATTCGGCCGCGGCGAATACTTGAATCCAAACACGCCGTCATACTGCGCCTCGTCCAACATCGTCAGAGTCTCTTCGAAATCCTCGTCCGTCTCGCCCGGAAAGCCCACAATAATGTCCGTAGTAATGCTGATCGCCCGCTTCGCCGAGCGAATCAACCTAATTTTCGCCAGATATTCTTCGCGCGTATAAGTCCGTGCCATCGCTTGAAGCACACGAGTAGATCCCGACTGCACCGGCAAATGAATGTGGTCGCAAAGTTTCGGTGCACAGTCGATCGCTTCCATAATGTCCGCGCCAAAATCCCGGGGGTGCGAAGTGGTAAATCTCACGCGCCGTATCCCGCTGACCTGCGCAACTTCCAGCAGCAATTCTGAAAACTTCATCCGCCGCGCCGTCGGGTCCGCGTACGAATTTACCGTCTGCCCCAGCAATTGCACTTCGGAATATCCCAGCTCCGCCAGTTGCCGCACTTCCCGCAAAATCGATTCGCTCCCGCGGCTGCGTTCCGGCCCGCGCGTGTGCGGCACCACGCAATACGCGCACGCCTTGTCGCATCCTTCGATGATCGTCAGGTACGCGCGCCACGGATTGTCCCGCCGCGTGATCTCCGTCTCAAACGTTTCATCCGTGTCGTTATCGAGGCCAGTGACGCGCTTGTTCCCCGCTTCCAGTTCTGCCAGCATTTCCGGCAACTTCCGGTAACTCGCCGATCCGCAAACCAGACTCACCCACGGCGCGCGCTTGAAAATCGCTTCGCCTTCCTGCTGCGCCACGCATCCCAGCACTCCAATAATTTTGCCCTCGCCACGCTCGCGATATTCTCCCAGCCGCGAAAACACTTTCTGCGCCGCTTTCTCGCGAATACTGCACGTATTGTACAAAATCATCCCCGCCGCTTCAGGTGTCTGCACCTGCCGGTACCCGCGCGACAACAACAGCCCCGCCACCTTCTCCGAATCGTGGTCGTTCATCTGGCACCCAAACGTCTCCAGAAAAAACGTTCCACTCTGGCTGTTATTTTGGAGGAGTTCTGTACTCGGCAAATCGTTTGGAGCTGCCACTATTTTTGCATCGGAGCCCGGCCCACCGCTCAAAGACTCCACGCCGATATCGAAGGCTTTGTACATGCGAATTCGCAGTCTACCACAGTGAAACTACCCATTTCCGCTCACGAAATCTTCTTTATCATTCCTCCACGTTTCGTTGCTTCCCCTCCATGCGTATGCTACGGTTCTTGAAGTACTAAAATTCACGTCTAACTGAGGGGTAAAACCATTTTTCTGTTCGCCGCGTTCCTCGTGACCGATATCGGTAGCATTCTCCAGCAAACCGGATGGGTCGCCCGTGGAGTTCTCGCGCTTCTGCTCATCTTCTCCGTCGTCTCGTGGGCCATGATTTTCCAGAAACTCGGTTTTTTTGGCCGCGTCCAACGCGAAGGTGACCAGTTCCTCCGCATTTTCCGCGCTACTCATGGAGTCGCCAACCCCCAAGCCTTGGCTTCCGCCGGTTCCCCATTCGCCACCGTCTACGCTTTCGGCTATCGCGAACTGCAAAGCCAGGTCGGCGCCAGCACCGGATATCCCAATCCCGGCGGCAAGCTGAAAAGTCTTCAGGCCGTCACCGTGAATATGCAATTGGCTGCCGCGGAAGAGGTGCGCCGCGCTGAAAAAGGCATGGCCTGGCTCGCTACCACTGGTTCCGTCTCGCCCTTCATCGGACTTTTCGGCACCGTGTGGGGCATCATCGACGCCTTCTCCGGCCTTGGCGCCGCCGGTTCCGCCAGCCTGCGCGCCGTGGCACCCGGCATTTCCGAAGCACTGTTTACCACCGCTGCGGGCTTGGTCGCCGCCATTCCGGCCGTAATCTTTTATAATCAGTTCTTGCAGAATATTCGCAACCTTGCGCAGCGCCTTGACACCTTTACCCTCGAAGTCGCCGCGCAAATCGAAAAAACGTTCACGTAAAAGAATGCTCTGGAATTTTCAGCCCGCGATCACGCGGCAATGAATTAACGGACCGACGATGGCATCCATCCAAAAAGGCACCCAATCTTCGCTCTCCGAGATCAACATGGTCCCCTTCGTGGACGTCGTGTTGGTGCTGCTTATCATTTTCATGATTACCGCGCCCATCCTGCAGTCCGGTATCGAGCTCAACGTCCCCAAAACTCACGCCGTGAAAGAAACACCCGAGCAGCGCGTAGTCGTCTCCGTGGATAAACAGCAACTCATCTATCTTGGTAACTCCCCGGTAAACGTTCACGAACTCGGTGACAAAGTGAAAGCTCAGCAGAAAGGTCCCGAGGACGCCGTCTTTCTGCGCTGCGATGAAACCGTGCCTTTCGGCGTGTTCGCATCCGTCGTGGATGCCTTGCGCGTCTCCGGCATCAACAACATCAGCATCGTCACGGAACCCATCACCGAGCGACCTCGTAGCAAGTAATGGGCATCCAATAAATAAGCCATGAGCGTCGCCCTCGCCAACACTGACGAAGTCACCCTTAGAAAGTTCCTTGTCTATTCCGCGTTCCTGCACGGTGCGCTGGCGCTTGCCATCGGCGTTGCCGCCTACGTTCAATATCGCGGTGATCAGTGGAATAGCGTGGGCGGTAACCAGGGCAATGACGTCAAAGTTAACCTCGTTGCCAGCGCCGGAATACCCATGCCCACGCCGGATTCCTTCAACGACAGCCATGCCGTTGACCCCACCAAGGGCCTATATAAGGAAGAGCCCAAAGCCCCCGATGTAGCGGAAATGCCCAAAGACGCGCTCGACATCCCCAAATTCAAAGAACAACAGGTAATCAAGCCGCCGGTAGCGCCTACTAAAGAATTTAAGGATGAGCCTCGCCCCAAAAAAGTGCCGCATCCTTCCAAAGTTTTCGAAGATCTCAAACCCGCTCCAAGTAACGCCGTAAATTACGGTAAGGGTGGCAGTCCCAATATGCCCACCGGCTACGGCACCGCTCCCGGCCAAACCACCAGCGGCGTGCAGGTACAAGGTCAGGGCGGCGGCGATTTTGCCACGCGCTACGGCTGGTATGTGGAAGCTGTGCGCCGCAAAATCGGCAGCAACTGGAACCTGTTCGAAATCGATCCGGGCGTTCGCAACGCGCGACGCGCCAAATCAGTAATGACCTTCACCATCTATCGCGACGGCTCCGTGAAAAATATTCGCATGGAGCAATCCAGTGGAAACTCTTCCATGGATGTGTCCGCGCAGCGCGCGCTGGCTAATGCGGCACCCATGCCCGCGCTGCCCAATGATTATTCCGGTTCGTACGTGAACGTAAGTTTTGATTTCGATTTGTCCATGACCAAATAATTTGCTTTCCCATCTCGCGTCTACGCGAATGGAGTCGGGGGTGCAGGTGCAAAGTTCGTTCAAGTGTTTTAGGTACGTTTCAGTTGCAGCAATTCTTCTTGCCATGTCCTGTTTGCCATGCGCCACGCGTGCGCAGGACTGGATCAAAACCGGCACTGGACTCGGCCTCGAAAAGCCTCGCGTCGCCGTTGCCGATTTTGCTCCGCGCGCTGACCAGGCCAAAAATCATTCCGCGCTGTTTACCCAGGTCGTCCGCGATGATCTCCAGTTCAGCGGCATTCTGGAGCTCGTCAGCCCCAGTTTTTATCCGCCGCAAGCTCCCTCGCAGCCTTCTGAGCTGCGCAATCTCACCTGGACCGATCCTCCCGCCAACGCCAACATGGTCGCCTTCGGCAATCTCACCGAATCCACGCCTGAAGTCGCTATCCAGGCGTGGTTCTTCGACGTGCGCAATCCCGCCGCGCAACCTTTGATCGCCAAGGTTTATCGCGGTACGCCCACCGACGCCCAGGTTCGCAAATTCGCCCATCAGTTCGCCGATGAAATCATCAATAAACTAAGCGGCGGACTTCCCAGCATCGCCGGCACGCAAATCGCCTTCGTCAGTTCCCGCACCGGCACCAAAGAACTCTGGCTCATGGACTACGAC
>JALYLI010000220.1 GCA_030774335.1 Acidobacteriota bacterium
CTCAAACAGACTCCTCGTCGCGAGGGTGCCCGATCCCTTTCGGTTTTTCTGAAAGCCTCGGCTATTCCCTTTTTAACTTTTCCGCTCCCTGAATCGCGCCCTTCCATTCGTCACACGACTTTTCCACGGAAGTACAGTAGAAGTCCGGCCACTCTCGGGCGCTCGGGCTGGTATTTCTCATCATCTCGACCTCAGTAATGGTTGTGGAGATGAATCGGTGGGTGAAAGTGCTTCCGGGCATTCTTGGCTTTGCGGTTTTGAATGGTCTAATTATGCTCTTTACTGGCCATCTCCTCAATGATTCTTCGATTCCAATCTTTCGGCTAGACGCACTAGTTATCACGCTTTTTTTCTTGGGGAGCAGTCAACTGTCACGGACCTTCAAAGACCGGAAGTTGAATGTGGTTGATCGCGTGGCCCTGCTGGCATTTGCCTTCAGTGTCCCATTGTTGATCGGTTTTAATTCAGCCAGAGAACAAGCGAGGGGTAGATCAGCACCATTTGATTCCATCGAACTTATAACAATGGGCATTGGTCTTTGTTGCTTGCTCATCGCCTGGGTTTACGACCGTATCCAGCGTCGTCGTGGCCACAATGCGTCCGGACACCACTTGGGAGGTCCTGCCAGTTCCCCAGCCGATCCGATCTTATGATGTGCCCGAAGAGTCCCGCTGCCCTCGTGTAATGCCGATTGCTGGGCGGTAAACGGGGAGCGCCCTAGAGCGCCGGAGGGGAGCGGTGCTTCGCACCGGGATAGCCTATGACACGTCACCCCCAAAAGGGTGCTGCGCAGCAACTTTGGTTGCTGTATAGGAACCATCCAGAAATCAGCGACTTACGAAATCTACGGCGCTTTAGAGCGCCGGAAGTTCCTATAGGGGAACTTGTTGAAAACAAACGGCGGCGGCTAAAGAGAAAAACCAACAGCGCTGCACGCCTCACCATCCGAAAACTGAAGCTGTTCCCTGCGCTCGCGCCGCCGTCAAGGGTCAAGCCCGCTGACGCGGCTCCCGATGGTCGCCCTTGACCGCGGCTTCCGCTGCGGGCGTGTGCCAGCCATGAGAGGCTGACGCCTCTCTGGCGGGTGGCCAATCCTTTATTTGTCTGGATTTCTGAATGCTCCGAGAACGATAAACTCGCCTCACCGAAACGTAAGGTCGCGAGGGTGCCCGACCCTTTCGGCCTGTGAAAGGGTCGGTCTGCCCCGGTTTTGTCTTTTTTCGAAAGAACTTATTTGAAAAACATCCACAGCAATCAAACCCGCGTCCCCCCGTTCACAAGACGAAAAACTGCTCCACGCCCAATCCTGCGGACGCCGCACCAATTTCCTCTTCACCGGATTGGCGTGCATATAGTCCAGCTTCTCCTTCAACTTCGCCGCGGAATAAATGTTGAAATCATAAAAGCGCCGCTGCCAGAAGCGCCGCAGCTCTGCACCCTCTTCCGGAAACTTAAACCGCAGCTGATTCAGCGTCGAGCGCCCCCGCCCGCGCATTCTTCTCGCTACGCGCTGTTTCACAGTCTGCAGCGCCTGCGAAGGAGTCTGCCCAGTAGGAACGTTAAACAGATCAGTTCGACCCCCTCAGCCAGCCTGACGCCCGGAACTCAAACCTATAAAGGAGGGAATAGCCCTTTGGGACAAGTATGTAATACGATTACGCCTGTCCCTGGTCCCCGGACGAGTAGCTGTTGAGCGGGTTTTTCGCATCATAGAATAAGTACCGGTGGAAAACTGGGGCAAGCACCTCTGTGCTTTCAGTTTTGACCCAATCGAATCGTTCGTATGAATTTTTTCGCCATATCTTTGATCGTTTTTCTGTTTGCCTACGCGGATGTGCCGCAGGTGAACACCTTGCGCCCGCGCGCGAACTCGGCGGAAGTGTTTCCATCGGGAGGCGAAATACCTCTGTTCGGGCGCGACGCTGCCTCCGCTACCGATCCGCAAGGGCAGGCCGCAGCTCAAGACAAAGGCGCCACGGGTGCCACGGGCGGCAAAAGTGGCCCGCTGCAAGACAGCTCGAAACTCACTCTGATTCGCTATGTCTCGGGAGAGTACGCCAAAGCCATCAAGCCGCTCCCGGCCGGCAAGGAAGGCTTCATCGTGCATATTGGCCAGCCACTGGACGCCAACATGCTCGACCGCCAGGTGGCCACGCATGGCGCGGCAGTGAATACCGGCGATCACGTGCAAATCACCAAGCTCGAATTTCGCGACCGCCAGATCATTGTGGATTTGAACGGCGGCGGCCGCGGGAAAAAACGCTTACGCGACCGTATTCACCTGGAGATGGGCGGCATACCCACGGCGCGCACGACCTCCACGCAACAGGACCCCGGCCCCCCGGGAATGCAGCCCGGACTGGGCAGCACGCTTTATCTGGATTTCGCCCAGGCGCTTCCCGATCTCTCGCCTGAGGATCTGAAAAAACTTCTCTCGCCATTTCTGGATTTCACGCGGCAGCGGTCGGCGTCCGTGCAATGGTTCGACACTCTGCCGGTCGAAATGAAGAAAGCCATTCAGGATCGTAAGCCTGTCGTGGGCATGGACCGCGAAGAGGTAGTCGCGGCCATCGGCAAGCCCGAGCACAAGGTTCGTGAGCGCGACGCCGAGGGCAACGACATTGAGGACTGGATCTACGGCCAACCACCTTCGAGGACCGTTTTTGTGCGCTTCACCGGCCTGCGCGTAACCAGCGTGAAGCAGTTTCCGCAGTAAACTTTGCAGCGCCGCCGACAGCCAGCTTGTTCGCCACCCATATGTTTGCCGCGGCCAGCCGCCCTTGCGACGTGGCGACTTGACGCGGCAGATTACACTTACGGCCTGGTAACTTTTGTCCTTGGCCTGCGCGACGTGCGGGTGAGTTTATTACCATCTGTCCCGGCGGGGCTCAGCAACGTCAGCGCGTCTTTGGCGTTGAATGGATATTGCCGCACGGATTGCTGTCCCGTGGTGTTAAGCGTAACGTCCACGCGCCGGTTGTTGGCCAGCACGATTACCGCGAGATTGTGCATCAGCCGTTGCCGCTCTTCGTTGCTCAGCTCGGGATTCTGCTCGATCAGTTGTTTCACCTGCTCGGCGCTCAAATTGTCGTCTTCGCCGCGCGCCTGGGTTTCCACGTTGCCGGCCGGAACTCCGTGCTCCGCGAGGAAGCTCTTGGTACGGTCCACACGGCGTTCCGTCAGAGCCTTGTTGTATTCCTCCGAGCCGCGATGATCCGCGTGGCCCTGCAGGATCAAGTGCGCCTGCGGTTTAAATGTGAGATAGCGGTTGAAATCACGGGCCAACGCAAGCAGAACATTCTGCTGGCTCTCCACCAGTCCGCCCGTGGGATTACTGACCGTCGGGCGCGCCGTCGCAAAATAAATACTGTGCAGCGCGAGCCGCGCTTCCAGTTCCGTGACTTCCGCCGGTATCCGGGCCGCTTCCACCTGTACTCGGACGGTGCAATCCGCCGTGCCTCCCCGCGCATCATCGACGTGCCCTGATACCGTGTAAGGCCCGGGCCCGAGATCGCCGGTCCGGAACTTCACTGAAGAACCGGAGCCGTCAACTATCCCGCCGCTGGCGGTCCACGCAAACGTCAACGCATCGTTGTCGGGATCGCTGGCTGTTGCCATAATCCCTGCTGTCTCACCAACGGTTACCGTGCTGCGATCCGCCGCGCAGCTCAAGGTTGGGTTGCGGTTGGGCCGTGGTTCAACGCGAATATTCACGGAGCAGTCCGCCGAGCCGTGACGGCCATTTTCCACTCGCACTTTGACTACATACACGCCCGTCCGGTGACCCGCGGAGCTCCAGCGCACGTCACTCCCGCTGCCGTCCACAACCCCATCGCTGGCGCTCCAGGAATAGTTCACCGGGTATTTCTCGGAACTTCCAGCCTGTACATGCACCGCGACAACATCACCGGAGTCCACATAAACCATCTCTTTGTCCGCCGAGCACGTAGCGGACATTGGTTCTCGAGCAGGAGGAGCAGGAGCAGGATTGCCGCCAAAACGA
The DNA here is from genome assembly GCA_030774335.1 of Acidobacteriota bacterium. GTDB lineage: Bacteria > Acidobacteriota > Terriglobia > Acidiferrales > UBA7541 > Acidiferrum. Next base: position 4,004 of record JALYLI010000220.1, read on the forward strand.
AATACCAGTCCGGAAGATAGCCGCACGTTTTTCTGCCAATCGCGGGCATCTATATTCGCGGCAAAGGGATCGTGAAATCGCGTGGCGAGAAAATCGCCTTCAATCAGGCGCAATGCCACGTGTCGCGTAATCTTGATATCAAAACCCACGCCCAGCAAGCCGGCAAAGGCGTTCTCCGACGGCAGCGGTGTGCAGCTGGGGTCAGCGGTGCATCCTGAGATGGTGACAGTCGACGCGTGCGCGCCACCAAACAGCGCTTCGAAAAAAGGAGTGAAGTGTTCGTATCTGCGATAGGAAAATCGCGGACCGAACATGTACGTGTACGCTCGTCCGTTCGCATCGAAGGTCTGGCTCCCCGTGGGACTGAAAAGCGTAACCTTGGAGTTGGCATAGCCGCCGAAGTCGGCTACCAGCCCGAAATAGCGATTGAAGTTGAACGCTACCGACGTGCTTCCTCCATGCAGGTAGCCCATGCGATTGCTATCTGACGCCGGCATCGCGCGCCAGAACGAATAGCCCAGGAACCATTCCACTCTGGGCGTCGCGGAGCCCGACTCGTCCCAGGAATGCGCGCTGCCGGCGGGTGCCGGACGTGATTCCGCCTGCGGAGCCCAGTCGATGAGAGAAAGCGCGGGCGCTGGATCGCTCAGGCGGTCCGAAGTCGAAAATCTATCGGCATCGACCCGGGCTTTCGGCTTCACGGCGTCATCGGCATAGAGTGTCGATGCCAGTCCCAGGGTTAGTCCGACCGTGGCGGCCATCAGTCGCGCTGTGCATTTCATTTGTTGCCCCCTCGATTTATCCCAACGAACAGTTCGCTGTTACTCCCAGACCTGGCGGTGTGGACCTCGACATCCGCAGCGCCCCGCGACTTATGTACCACTTCTCGACGAAAAGAAGCTTCTTAAGGTGCCGGTACGTTGACTACCGTGTTGACCACGTTTACCGACGCACCGAGGCCTAGTGCGCGGCCATTCAACGTCACAATCGCGGCATTACCGGGAGTCGAGAAACTGACCCCAGCTGCGGCGATGATGGTGCCCACCATCGTGCCGCCACCGGCGCCGTTGATGGTCGCGGAGCTGCCAACCTGCCAGAAAACATTCTTGGCTTGTGCGCCGTTGACCAGGATGATGTTGCGCGGGGCGCCTGGTCCACCCACGGTGAGTGAGCTCGCCATCTGGAAAACCCAAATGGCGTTTGGGTCGCCTTGAGCATCGAGTGTCAGGTCCGAGCCGGTAATGAGGAACGTGCCGCCTGCTGCCTGATAAATCCCCGGACCGAGGACCAGCCCGCCCAGTTGCCCGGAGCCAGGATCGGTGCCTCCTGGCCGTGACGCTGGCGATAAATCGTTGTAGGCGGCCAGTGCGTCGTTCGCGGCTTGACCGGCGATGGCGGCGGTTGCTGCCGTCCCTTCTGAAGGGCAAGCCACCGTCGGAGGCGGAGCTGCCGTATCTATGGCTCCGTTCACCAGGCCCATGTTGCTGCCCGTCTCGGTGTAAATGCAGCCCGGACCCAAGTCGTGGAAGCCAGTGACAGTTGTGGAGGCTCCGGTGGTGCCGATGTCTCCATTAACGACCGTGTTGATGCCCTGGTTGGTGATGCCCGCGCCGCCTCCAAAAGCTCCGAAGGTTAACGCTACTCCGAGGTTAGGCCCCACCGGTCCGGCCGTCGCGCCGGTAGTAAATGACCAGGGATTCGGCACGAGCCCGGCGGCCAGCGGGTTGCCCGCCAGGTCCTGGGCAGCGGTTGAGACGGAAGCCGTATATTGCGTCGTAGCCGTCAAGTTCGCGGCGGGCGTAAACGTAGCGATCTGACTGATCGCGTCGTACGTGACATTGCCCGCGACGGCGGCGCCTCCGACGCCGAAAACCGCCAGCGTAAATGTTCCGGGAGCAGTGATGGTGACGGGATCCATAGTTTCACTGAAAGTCGCGTTTACCGCGGCGTTCAGCGGGACGTTGGTGGCCGCGTCCGCGGGATTTGTGAGCGTGATGGTTGGCGCCGTAGTGTCCGCGCCAGTCCCGGTGGTAAAGCTCCAGGGGTTAGGAGCGACTCCGGCGATCAGTGCGTTGCCACTTAGGTCCTGGGCGGCGTTGGTGATCGTGGCGGTGAACTGCGTGCTGGGCGCCAGAAACGCCGTGGAAGTAAACGTCGCCGTCGTGCCGCTGTAACTCACGGTTCCAGGCACGTCCGCGCCACCTCCGGCGACCGCGACAGTAAAGGTGCCGGCGGCGGCGATCGTTCCGGGATCCATGGCCTCGCTGAACGTGGCGGTAATGATCTGACTTGTCGGCACTCCCGCAGCGCCCGAGGCCGGCACGGTGGAGACGATTGTCGGCGGCGTGAGGTCTGCGGTGGCGCCCGTCGTGAAGCTCCACACGTAGTTTGCCGCGAGGTTGTTGCCTGCCGCGCTTTGCACCGCCGTGCTGATCGTCGCGGTGTATTGCGTGTTGGGCAGCAGATTCAAGGTCGGCATGAACGTCGCGGTATTTGTGGCCGCCACGTAAGTCACGGTACCCGGCACCACCGCGCCGCCTAGCCCTGCAACCGCGAGCGAAAAGGCGCCGCTGGCGGTGACGGATGCGGGATTCATGGCTTCGCTGAACGTGGCCGTGATTCGGCGGTTGATCGGAATATTGATCGCGCCGTTCAGCGGATTCGTGGAGATCACCGTGGGAATCGTTCCGGTGGTGAAGCTCCATATAAAGTTGGCCGCCAGCGGCGCGCCTAACGTGTCCGTCGCTCCCGTGGTGATCGTGGCGGTATAAAGCGAACTGGCGGCGAGTAGCGCGGTGGAAGTAAAAGTTGCGGTGTTTCCCGAGTACGAGACCGTGCCGGCTACCGCAGCGCCGGACGGATCGGCGAGCGTGAACGTGCTGGTGTTGATGGTCGTGGGATTCATCGTTGTATTGAAGGTTGCGGTGATGAGCGCGGCCACGGGAACGGCGGTCGCGCCGTTCGCAGGGGAAACAGCCACGACCGCCGGCGCCACCACAGGAACTTGCTCCCGGCCGCACCCGGCCAACAGAGTCGCCAGCAGAAATCCCAGTGTCGATGGCGTGTGAACCCGAGCTTTAAAAGCTGAAAATTTGCGCATAATTTCTCCTGTCCGTCTAGGCGAGCGGCATATGACGCTCTTGCGCCGGCACGCGTGCGAAGCTAGAACCCGGCGAACTGACTCGAAATCTCCCTGGTACTAAATTCGTATGGCCTGGCGGCAAGCGAATTCACTTCGGTGTGCAGGCTGGTTTGACTGCACAATCCATGCCAAAGAAAATGAGGGTGTTTAAGGACCGCCGCCCCGACGTCGCACAGGTAAGTGCTTGATTTAAGACACGGAAACTTTCTGCAGGCTCACGTTGCCCGTGGAATTACTGGGCTCCGATGGAATCTTGTGCCAGATGGGGAAATGGTCGATTCATTTCGGTCCAGAACGGCGCGCACTTTGTTCGGTAGTGGGCTACTTTGAAAGCAATTCAAGAAATTTAGGTTCGATCCAAATCTTTTCGCCCACACTCCCGGTCACAGACTCAATCTTAATTTCGGCCATGCCAACTTCATTGAAGCCCGCTACAATAAATTCGCGTCCAACGCACTTCAAGAAAGTGGATTTCGTGGGGAAGTCGGGATAGTCCTCTAACCCGTCAGGAATTCCGATTACGCGAACTTTGGAACCTACTTTCATTTAAGCCGCTCTTTGCTCCCTCTCTTCGGCTTCCAGCAAGCCGACCAAGT
>JALYLI010000221.1 GCA_030774335.1 Acidobacteriota bacterium
GAATATCCGACTGGTGCGCACGCAGTTCTAAACTGAGCCGCGTTGCAAGGCCAGGCACGACCATCGTAGTGGGCTAGTGCGCGACTTTTTCGGTCGCGGCCACTTCGATGCCGTGCTTCTTTTTCCAGTCGCCGATGGCGGCTTTGATGGCGTCTTCGGCGAGCACGGAGCAGTGAATCTTCACCGGCGGGAGCGCGAGCTCACGCACGATGTCCGTATTCTTGATCGAAAGCGCTTCCTCGACGGTCTTGCCCTTCACCCATTCGGTGGCTAGGGAAGAGCTGGCGATTGCCGAGCCGCAGCCGAAGGTCTTGAACTTTGCTTCTTCGATGATCTGCGTGTTCGGATTAATTTTCATCTGCAGCTTCATGACGTCGCCGCACTCCGGAGCGCCAACCAGGCCGGTCCCGACATTGGGATCTTCCTTTGGCAAGCTGCCCACGTTGCGGGGATTGTTGTAGTGCTCGACTACCTTTTCGCTATAGGCCATTAACCGTTGCTCCTTGCCAGATTAACCAGATTTCCAAACCCTGCACTTTTCACCGCTTTGTCAGAGAGCGACACGTTCGGCACGGATGCCGAGCGCCCCGCAGTAAGCTGTCGCAGCGCGTCCTTGATAAATTCGGCGCCCACACCCAGCAGCTTCAGGAATGCGCGAACCTGCTGTAGTTCGTGGAACGAACGCTCGCCCGCGGCCGGTGCATCTTCCCCTTCGCCGCCATAAGGCACGAACGTGACGCGGAAGGCCGCGCCGGTACCGCCGATTGACCGATGAATTCGAATTGTTCCTTCGCTCGCCATTGTTGACCCTTTCAGCTTTAGGCTGTTTGCCAGTTCATTTTAGAGATGTCTATACCTTCCTTGGCCATTTCATACAACGGAGACAACTCACGCAGTTTGGTTACGACCTGCACCATCTTGTCGATGACGTAGTCGACTTCCTCTTGCGTATTGAAGCGGCCGAGGCCGAAGCGGATCGACGTATGGGCTAGGTCTTCGCCGACCCCTAATGCTTTGAGTACATAGCTGGGCTCGAGGGTTGCCGAGGTGCAGGCGGAACCGCTCGAAACTGCAATGTCGTTGATGCCCATGAGCAATGATTCGCCTTCCACGTAAGCGAAACTCATGTTGAGGTTGTTGGGCAGGCGATGCTCCCAAGAGCCATTAACGAAAACTTCGTCGAGCTTGGCTTCGAGGCCGGTTTTCAAGCGGTCGCGCAGTCCACGCATGCGAACTGATTCTTCGGCCATTTCTTTTTGCGCGATTTCGCAGGCTTTGCCGAGGCCAACGATGCCAGGGACGTTCAAGGTGCCAGAACGCATGCCGCGTTCGTGACCGCCACCGTCCGCGATGGCGGAAAGCTGCACACGGGGATTGCGGCGGCGAACGTAGAGAGCGCCAACGCCCTTGGGTCCATAAATTTTATGGCCGGTGATGGCCAGCAAGTCGATGTTATCTTTCTGCACGTCCACGGGAATCTTGCCTACGGCCTGGACGCCATCGGAGGCGAAGAAAATCCCGTGCTCCTTGGCGATCTTGCCGATTTCTGCAATCGGGTTCACCACCCCGATTTCGTTGTTGGCGTACATGATAGTGATTAGAATTGTTTTCGGCGTGATGGCTTTGCGCACATCTTCAGGATCCACGCGGCCGTCTTTACCAACGGGCAGGTAGGTCACTTCGTAGCCGTACTTCTCGAGGCGCTTGCAGGTGTCAAGGACAGCCTTGTGCTCAATGGCCTGGGTGATGATGTGATTGCCCTTTTCGCGATACATTTCCGCGATGCCTTTGATCATCAGGTTGTCGGATTCGGTTGCGCCGCTGGTGAAGATAATTTCTTTGGGCGTGGCGTTGATGAGCGAAGCGATTTGCTGGCGGGCGGTTTCCACCGCTTCTTCGCCGGCCCAGCCGAAGGCATGATTGCGGCTTGCAGCGTTGCCGAATTTCTGGGTGAAGTAGGGCAGCATGGCTTCCAGCACGCGAGGGTCAACCGGGGTGGTCGCGTGATTGTCCATGTAAATTGGTAGATTCACAGCCATAATTCCGTTCTCCTAAGTTTGCTTCTTAAGTCTGCAATTCAACGAGCGCGTGTTCGTGCTGTTCTTCGCTCATCTGAGAAATTGTCACGGTACTGAGAACGCTCAAAATGCTTTCATTAACGCGGCGTAAGGGTTCGCGAACGGTACACCTGTCGGCCGCACCACAGTTTCCGTGGCTGGTCACGCAGGAGGTGATCAACACAGGCCCATCAATCGCCGAAATAACATCCAATGCCGTGATTTGTGAAGGTTCTTTGGCCAGCAGGTATCCGCCGCTGGCTCCGTGTTTCGCGGACACGATATGCTGCCGCGCCAGTTTCTGGAGCACCTTGGCCATCAGCATGGTGGAGATCCCGTATTCCTCGGCAATTTCCGTGGCGCTGCAGGCATGCTGGTCACGGTGCATGGCCAGATGCTTGACGGCGATCAAGCCGTAATCGGCTTTTTTGGAAAGCTTGAACATATACGAGGTTACAGGCGACTTCCCCACATATGAGACCAATTCAGTCGCAAATGGAGTTTAGAGCTAGCGGACGTGTATGTCAACTCCCATGACGTCCTTTGAAACTGTAGGCTTAGTGTTTGCAGCAAGTTACAGCTATAGAAAATAATTAGGGGTGTGGATAAAGTTGAAGGCTAAAAAGTGAGTTTTAAACCGCCCCCAAAGCTCCTAGGCTGGGCAACGGCAGTTCCCGAGAAGAGACTGGCGAAATTCAGCACGTTTAGCCTGCCGGTGAGATTGGAAACCTGCATCTGCAGGGCGAGACTGCGGAGCTCTTTGCGGTAGAGTTGCGCGCCGGCGGCGACGTCGAGGGAGAAATTCGAACGCAAGCGGCCCCGAGGAAAATTCACGCGATCAAGAATAGCGATGCCGTATTGAGCGCGCAGAAAGCTTCGATCAGAGTCGCCGAATTCCGCGGGTAGCCCGCTGCCGTATTGACCGCTGAACGCAAACCACAGGCGGCGCTCGGCCTGGAAGCGAACGCGTGCGCGCAAGGTGTTGCGCTGGTCCTGGGAGACGGCGAAGCGACTAGTGTCGCTGATTTCGCCGGCGGCATCGCTGCCGAGAAACAAGCCGCCGGTGATCGGGCCGCGGCCGAAGCCGGACTGATTGGCGTAACTGAGGTAGCCGGACAGGCGCCACCACTGGGGAACTTCTAGGCGCAGCTCTTCGCCGAAGATGCGCGCGCTGGAAAATGCGATGGGAAAACTGATGCCAGTGTCGAGCAGAGTGTCATCGTCGGGATAATGGTGAAAATCGCGGCGAAAAATATTGGCGTCGAGGCGCAGCTTACCGAAAAAAGACTTGGTCGCTCCGACTTCGTAGTAATTTCCTCGCCCGGGACGTACGGGAAGGCGCAAAACGACGGGATCGATGGCGTTAAGTTGCGGCGAGCTGGCCAGCAGCAAATTTTCGACGGCGGGCGTCTGGAATACGCGGTCGTAGGAGGCGTGCAGCAATAAATTCCATGACTGCACGTAGTGCGAAGCGGAGAGACGCGGGCTCCACGCGCATTCATGCACTACGAACGCATAATGATCGAAGCGTAATCCGGCGGAGATGTTCCAGTCGCCGAGGTGGATCTGATCCTGGATGTAGGCGGAGGGTTCGATATCCCACTTGCGGTCGGCAAATTGAAACTGCTGCTGGGTGTCTGGATCAAACTGCGACGGGTCGGTGATGATGTAGTGCAGGGCTTCTTGAACGGGCGTGAAAAAACTGTCCGCACCAATTTTCCAGTTATGGCGGCCTTTGTGTCCGGCCAGGTCGGCGCGCGCGTAGCCTTCGCGGTAGCCGCGGGATTGCGAAACAATTGCAGGAGTTGCCAGGGTATTGGAAGTTAGATCGGCGCTGGCATCACGCGCGCTTCCGGAAAAACTGAGAAATAAATCCGGGGAGATAGTGTGTTGGAAGAAAATCTGGCCGCTGGTTTCGAGATTGGTGATGTCCTGGCGCTGGCCGGCTTGCTGTTGAACTAATTCGTTGGGCACCAGAAAACGGACGGCGTTGTGAATGACGGTAACGCGCAGGCGATCGCTGCCGGAAAACTCGCGTTCGTAAGAAGCCGAAAAGCCGGCGGCGTTGCCGCGATTGGTATAGTTCGCCAGCACCGGCGGATCGAGATAGCGGTCGCTATGAAAACCGTTGCCGCTGACGGAAAAACGATTCGCGCCGGTGTTGTAAAAAACCGCCGCGGAACCGCTGGCGCTTGAAAAACTTCCACCATTCACGTCGAGCTGGCCGTGCAAACCCGCGGGCACATCTTTCACGGTGGTGACTTCGATGACACCGCCAAGTTTTCGGCCATATTCGGCGGGAAACGTCGCGGTGAGCACGCGCATGCTGTCCACGCTGTCGGAATCGAATTCCGGCGCAAACGCGGGGGAGCGATTTTGCGTGAGCGGCAAGCCATCGAAAATATATTGCACATCGTATTCCGAGCCACGCGGGTGAAGTACACCGTTGGCTTCGTACAGCCAGCCGGGTTGCTGATTGACGAGGTCGGTCAGATTTCTTCCGGGTTGCGCGGCCAATTGCTGGTCAAGAGTTTGGCGGCCGACGGAATAGATGGAGCCGGTGCGGCTGGGGTCCACGAGCGTGGCGGAGTCCGTGACCTGAATCTGCGTGGCGACAGGGGCGAGTCCCAAGACCACGGGTACGTTCACGGGAATTTCGGAGCGAATGTCTACGAGGTTGGTCCACTCCGCAAAACCTTCAGCGCGAACAGTGACGCGATAGATGCCAAAGGGCAGATCCTGTGCGGTGTAGCGGCCATCGCGGGAGACTTGAAAGGTGCGATGGATCTGATTGGCTTCGCTGAGCAGCTCTGCTTGCGCGGAGAGCGAGGCACCCTGCGCGTCGCGGACCTCGAGGCGCAGTTCACCGCGCACGCGCTGGGCACGCACGGGCGTAGATCCAACGGCCCACAACAGCGCGAGGCACAAAAGACCCTTTAGGATTCGTCCAGCCATCTTTTTTAAGTTAGCACGAAGGACACTTTGACCTGGGGCGCCGCGGGACAATCGGCGGCAAAACCGCAACAATCAAATTTGTCCTGACGCTTAACGTCGTTTCCAGGCTAACAGCCGCCTGAACGAAAAACCCGAGGCCCATGTATCGCTTCATCTTTACGTTTGGATTCACCGGCAAGACCGCACAGGAATTTTTCGATTTGCTGCGGCACGCCGGGGTCAAAACGGTTATGGTCAGCCTCCCGGTGCGTTCCTGCTCGGAAAATTAATTTTTGGATGCGCCAGCCAGTATTCGGAGGCCATTTGCGTTGCCGAGACCAGGGAAGGCGGTCTGGCGGTGCAATTTGACGGTGAAGCGCTGTCCCGCGCGGCCATCACCCTCATGGAGCGCGTGATCGATATGATAGAGGCACAAAGTGGAATTGCTCGCGCGAAGGTTGGAGCGTTTGCGACGCACCAGCCCAATCCAAGGCTGATTGCACTGCTCGCCAGGCAGTGCGGCGTTCCACCTAACGTTTTCCCGGCCGTGGCTCGCACCTTTGGAAATCTGGGATCGTCCACCTGTGGGGTGGCGCTGAGTATGGCGGTTGAGGCCGCTTCAAAAATCGAGCCGCCGGCCTGCAAACCGATTTTTCTGGCGTCGCTGGGACCGGGATTAATTTTGGGGGAGGGTGGCTCACGCCTCTTAAGTTGTGACTTCTGCGTAGATATGCTTTTTGGTTTTCTTCGGGCTCCATCGCGCGGATCAACCGCGCTACAGTTGCAGCGGTTCAAGCTGCGCGATCTTCTTGCCAACGCCCGACATCTCGTCATGAATAAGACCATTTGTAGCGAGGACCACGGCCCCGCCCAGCCGGTACGGCTGGCCCCCAAGATCGGTGACCTTGCCACCCGCTTCCTCCACCAGCAGGACTCCTGCGGCGGTATCCCATGGTTTCAATCCAAACTCCCAAAAGCCTTCGAAGCGCCCGCAGGCGACGCTCGCCAAATCCAGTGCGGCGGAGCCGTCGCGCCGCACGCCGTGCGAGCGCATGGTGAATTCTCCGTAATAGCGCAGGTTCGGGCTGTCCTTGCGGTTGTGCGTGGGAAACCCGGTACAAAGCAGGCTGGTGGAGAGCGTGAGAATTTTTGATGAATGGATGGCCTTCCCGTTCAGCATGGCGCCCTGGCCGCGCGCGGCGGTGAAGAGTTCTTCCGAGATAGGGTTGTACACCGCGCCCGCCAGCAAGACATCGTTCCGCGCGACGGCGATCGAGACGCAAAAACAAGGATAGCCGTGGGCAAAGTTTGTAGTGCCGTCAAGAGGATCGACGTGCCATCGATACCCCGAGCCCGAAGCGGTTTCGTGACCGGTGCCCTCTTCCGCGGCGATGGCATGGTCGGGAAATAGTTCCGTGAGGCGCGCGACGATTGTGACTTCCGAGCGTTTGTCGGCCTGCGTGACCAGGTCCACCTCGTCACCTTTGTAACTGATGTTGGCAGGGCGAGCGAACTCTTCGCGCAGGATCAGGCCGGCTTCACGAGCTATTTCGATGGCAGCTTCCAGAAAAGTCTTGGGCATCAGGCTTTTTGAATGATAGCAGGGGGAGCGCGGGCTTTCGAATTTTTGAGAGCGATTGATTCTCAGTGCAGGATTGCGTTCAAAGTTTCGCGCAAGTCTGAATGTAGAAAAGCGTAACCATGCTCCTGCAAACTTTTCGGCGCAACGCGCTCGCTGGCCAGCAGCGCCTCATCTGCCATTTCCCCCATGGCCAACCGCAACACAAACGCCGGTGCCGCAAAGATGGCCGGCCGGTGCATCACCTCGGCTAATACTTTCGTAAATTCCGCATTGGTCATCGGCGCGGGTGAGACTACATTCAAAGGGCCGTTGAAGTCATCGCGGGCGAGCGCCCTGCGAATAATCTCTACCGCATCCTCAAGGGCCACCCAGGACATCCACTGTCGCCCCGACCCTAGCTTGGCACCGAGACCAAATTTGAATGGCGCCATCATTTGCGGCAACGCTCCGCCGTGCTTCGCCAAAATGATTCCGAATCGCGCCAACACCACGCGGACTCCCAACGCTTTGGCCTTCGCCGCTTCCGCTTCCCATTCCTGCGCCAGGTCCGCCAGAAAACCTTGGCCGGCCGCGCTGCTTTCAGTCAGCAATTCGTCGCCACGGTCGCCGTAATAGCCGATGGCGGAAGCGGAAATCAGCACCTCCGGTGGTTTTTTCATTTGTGCGATCGCGCTGACCACGCCTCGAGTGGTGTCGATCCGGCTTGCTCGCAGCAACGGTTTTCTTTCGTCAGTCCATCGGCCGCTGGCCACCGATGCTCCGCCCAAGTTGATGATGGCATCCACTTGGCCGTCGGCGCTCCCTGGCAACTCATCGATCTCTGGATGGTCGGGCGTCCACTGAATGTCGTACACGCGGTCTCCAGGTCTATCCCGCTTTTCACTTCCAGGCCGGAGCAGGCGGTAAATTGTGTGGCCCTCTCGCGAAAGGGTTTGCACCAGTGCGGTTCCCACCAGTCCGGTAGCGCCGGTCATCACAATGTTCATGGTTGCCCTTACAAATCCATTAACGCGATAGCCGTGACCGGCGTTTGCTGTGGCAGCAGCTCGTTACGCGCCGGTAGCAACACTGGCCTCTCTTGGGCACGCGGGTTACAATCGTAACGTGCCGTCCGTTTCTCAAACGATCCGCGTCAAGGTGCTGTTTTTCGGCCGCCTGAAAGAGATCGCCCGCCTTTCAGAGGACTTTCTGGACGTAAACGGAGACTCCAACATCGAATCGCTCTTCGCACACTATGCCACGCGCCATCCCTTATTACACCAGTATCGCTCTTCCGTAGTGGCATCCTGCAATCAGCAGTTCGCCGCATGGAGCACGCCTCTCCACAGCGGCGACGAAGTGGCTTTCCTTCCACCGGTCAGCGGGGGCTGATTTATTCATGCCCACAACATACATCGATGTCATCGAGCTCATACATAAGCCGATAGAGTCGCGGGTGCTGGTCTCTCACGTGCGCGGCCCGGCCGATGGTGCCATCGTGGTATTCGACGGTTTCGTCCGTGACCATTCCAAAAATCGCCGTACCCTTTATCTCGAGTACGAAGCCTACGAAGCGATGGCGCTCTCGAAAATGCAGGAGATCGCCACATACCTACATGAAAAATTCGCCATCCACAGCGTCGCGATGGTACATCGGCTGGGCCGCTTGGAAATCGGGGAAACAAGCATACTTATCGCGGTGAGCGGCGCTCACCGCGCGGCTGCGTTTGATGCCTGCAGATGTGCGATTGACACGCTGAAGCGCACCGTGCCGATCTGGAAAAAGGAATATTTCGAAGATGGTTCCGTGTGGGCCGATGGGGAGCTGCCGCCTCTGCCATCGGCGACGCCTTCGGCTGAAGCTGCATCTTAACCACTGATGCAGCCCGGAAAATTACGTGCTCCCAAGATTGCGGTTTTAGTCATCACCGGCATGCTGGCCGCATGTGTCGCGACAGGGCTTTTCGCGGCTGCGGGCGCCACTGCGCAGAATGATTCGGATCGACCGCCTTGGGCGAGAAAAACCAAGCCGAAGAAAAACACCACAACGACCCCAAGCCCGACCACGACCGCTCCGGATAAATCTCCGGCAGAACCGGTAAACCTGAATAATCGCGATTCAAATTCAAATCCGGCCGATGAGCGGCAAAGTGGCCGCATTCGCGTGAGCGTCAACCTGGTAAATGTTTTGGTCAGCGTGCTGGATGACAACAATCGCCCGGCTCCCGATCTGCCGGTGGAGGCTTTTCAAATTTTTGAAGAAGGCGTTAGGCAGAAGATTGAAGTGTTCGAATCGGAGACCAAGCAACCGCTGGAAATCGTGCTGATGATCGACGCGAGCCTCAGCGCGCACAAGGAAATTACCTTTGAGGAAGAGGCCGCCGCGCATTTTATCGGCCAGGTTCTGCGTCCCACCGATCACCTGGCAATTTATTCTTTTGATGAAACGGTCACGCAGATTGCCGCGTTTTCCGATAATGTCGGCTCGTTGCAAAGCGCTGTGCACAAAATTCCCGGAGGCGCCGGCACTTCCATCTACGATGCGCTTCTACTCGGATCGCGCGCGCTGGAACGCCGCGGCGACGATCGCCGTCGCGTAATCATCCTGGTCACCGATGGCGGCGAGACCACCAGCCGCGCCGATTTTGAGGCGGCGCGCAAAGCGTCGGTGCACGCCAATACGTTGCTCTATAGCATCATTGTGCGACCGGTGAAAAACGAAAGCGGGCGCAACACCGCCGGCGAGCACGCCATCGAAACCATTACCGACACCACCGGTGGCGCCATTTTTTTCCCGGACACTCCGCAGGACCTGGACATTATTTTTGATCGCATCGACCGCGAACTGCG
>JALYLI010000222.1 GCA_030774335.1 Acidobacteriota bacterium
ATCCGTACCTGCACGTCGGCGTGAGGCAGCCCCTGCCAAAGTTCGCGCTGGGCCATTGGGAAGCGGAAGCCGATTGCGACAATTTGCTAGCCCAAGGAGGCGTAACTCTCGGCACCAGGGATGGGCGGACCACCTTGATTCCGGCGTTCCGGAGTTTCCGCGGTGGCTTGAGCGTACAGTTTTGACAATTTCGACTTTAGAAAGCCATATCTGCTCTCCCGAATACTGTATTCGCGGCTTACCTTATTTGGTTTAACATCCGAAAACACAGATTTTAAAGGGTTTAATAAGGAGCACCGCAAAACGCGGTTGGTCTCTAATTTGCACCGTGATCTTCACGGGAAAGTGTCTCCTATTCGAGCCTCGGCATGAAGCAGAATCTGCGAGTCAGTCTCGGGGCGGTCGTGCTGGCGCTGGCAACACTGGCGGCGGTGATCTTCGCTTACATCAACTTCCAACAACGCAGCAAATATGAACTGGTGGATGACGGGGTCGCGTGGCTGGACACCGACCATGGTGTGGAAGCGTGGAAGGTCAGCCCGGGTTCGTCCGCGGCGCTGGCCGGGGTGCGCCAAGGGGATCGCTTGATCGCGATTGACGGCTCGCCGGTAGCGCGAGCGGTGCAAGTCACCATGCGGCTGACGCGCGCGGGATTGTGGACGCAAGTCCGCTACAAATTGGCACGCCAAGGGCAGGAATTCGAAACTCCTTTGGTGACCGCACCTGCCGAGAAACCAACCTCCATTGAGAATTATTTACGCGTCGTGGGGCTGCTGTACCTTTTCATCGGACTATTTATTTTTGCGCGGCGATGGAATGCGCCCAAAGCAGTGCACTTCTATGTGTTCTGCCTGGTGTCGTTCATTCTGTATTCGTTCCACTACAGCGGGAAGCTCGACAGTTTCGATCAAGAAGTCTACTGGGCAAATATCGTGGCGCGATTGCTGGCGCCCGCGCTGCTGCTGCATTTTGCGCTGGTGTTTCCGGGCCGCACGGAAACAACCTTTCGTTCTTCCTCAAAGCTGCTGACGGTTTATTTGCCGCCACTGGCATTGCTGCTGGTACACATCAGTACGGCACGAAATACCTTGGGATTTGTGCCCTGGCTGGGCTCGCGCATCCTGCTGGACAAAATCGAGCTGAGTTTCCTGGGCGCGTGTTTTCTGGCCGCGGGGCTGGGCTTTTACAGAAACTTTCGAGCTGCGCCTTCCGGGGTATTGCGCCAGCAGTTGAAGTGGCTGACCGGTGGAACGCTCGCCGGAAGCCTACCGTTCGCGATTTTCTACGTTTTGCCGTTTGTAATGGACCTGGGACCGCGCTCATGGATGCAATTCTCCGCGGTCAGCCTGGTCTTGATTCCCTTGTGTTTCGGCTACGCCGTCATCCGTTACCGGCTGATGGACGTGGACATTATTTTCAAGCGCGGCCTGGCGTATACGGCGGCGACCGCGGGCGTGGCCGCGGTGTATTTCGCGCTAGTGGCGCTGCTGGCGCAGATTTTTCACGCGCAAACCACCGGGCCGGGCGGTGGCATGATCGCCATCGTGATTGCCGCGTTTCTGTTTCAACCCTTTCGCGAATGGACGCAAGCGCGCCTGGACAGATTTTTTTATCGCGACCGGCTTGATTATCGCCGGACGCTGATCGAGTTTGGACGCACGCTTACGAATGAAGTGCGACTGGAGCCCATGCTGGGTTCGGTGATGGATCGCGTTTCGCAGACGCTGCTGGTGGATCGACTGGCAATTTTCCAGGAAGACCCCGCCAATCCCGGGCACATGCGGTTGGCGCGTTCTATGGGCGTGCGCTTAACGGAACCATTGGATATCAGCTTCCTCGAGCCGGCCCGGCCCGAGTTCGCCCGTGGGGCGCTCTTTTTTGAGTCGCCCCGCGCGGCGAGAGATGTCAGCGACTCCGTTCGCCGAACGCTGGAGCAGCTGGATTTAAATTATTTTGTGCCTTGCCGGATTCGCGAGCACACGGTAGCGGTCTTAGGCCTGGGAAAAACCGTGGATGGAGATTTTCTGTCGAGTGACGACGTGGAGCTGGTGGAAACGATCGCCGGCTACGTGGCCATCGCGCTGGATAATTCCCAGCTCTATACCTCGCTGGAGCAGAAGGCCATCGAAATTGCGCGCCTGAAGGATTTCAGCGAAAACATCGTGGAATCGCTGAACGTGGGCGTGCTGGCCGTGGACCTCGCAGGCCTGGTGGAATCCTGGAACACCCGCATGGAGCAATTGTTTGGCGTGGCGCGGCAACAGGCGGTAGGCCAGCAACTGAGTTCCTTGTTGCCGGCGGAGTTGGCCAACGAAATAGAGGCGCGCGGGGATCAGGAACAAGTTACCGGGATTTATAAACAGCGGCTGCTGCACCTGGGGAAGACCCTGACGTTGAATGTTTCCATCACGCCGCTGGTAAGCAAATCAGGCGAGCGTATCGGGCGCCTGCTGCTGTTCGACGATGTGACGCAACGGGAGAGCATGGAACAGCAGATGACGCAGACGGAAAAGCTGACGTCGCTGGGATTGCTGGCTGCGGGCGTAGCGCACGAAGTGAATACGCCACTCGCGGTGATTTCCAATTACATCCAGATGCTGGCGAAGCAGATGCCGGAAGGCGATCCCAAGCAAGCCATCATCGAAAAGATCGTGAAGCAGACATTTCGCGCCAGTGAAATCGTGAATAACCTGCTGAATTTTTCGCGCACCGGCGCGGCGGAAGTCGTGGACATTGACGTAAACCGCGTGGTGGAAGAAACGCTTTCGCTGGTGGCGCACCCATTGAAAACTTCGCAGATCCAAGTGGTGCGGCAATTCGGGGAGACGCTGCCTGCGGTGCGCGGCTCGGCAAACAAGTTGCAGCAGGTATTTTTGAATTTGTTTTTGAATGCGCGTGACGCCATGCCGGGAGGAGGAATGCTGGAAGTACGCACGGCCGCGCATAACGGCAGCGTGGAAGTGGAAATCGCGGACACCGGAGCCGGTATCGCGCGCGAGCACATTCACAGAATTTTTGATCCGTTTTTTACCACCAAGGCCAGCGGCCGCGGAACGGGTCTGGGGCTTTCGGTGAGCTACGGAATCATCAAAGAACACTCCGGGAAGATCGATGTGCGATCCACGCCCGGCAAGGGTACTTCGTTTCACGTAGAGTTCCCGGCGGTCAGGAAAGCGATTCATGTCTAAGGGCTCGATTCTGGTGGTGGATGACGAATCAGAAATTCGCGAGGGACTGGAACTTCTCCTTACGGGAGAAGGTTACGGGGTTTCCAGCGCGGAAACCGGCGAATCAGGATTGGCTAAGCTTGGGGAGCATCCCTTCGATTTATTGCTGCTGGACGTAAGCCTGCCGGACCGCAATGGCCTGGATCTGCTGAAAGAAATTCACAAACGGGACCCGCACCTGTCCATCGTTCTGATCACCGCTTACGGCTCCATCGATATGGCGCGCACCGCTTTCAAGAGCGGCGCGATGGACTACATCACCAAGCCGTGGTCCAACGATGAACTGCTGGCGCAAGTGGCGCAGGCGGTAGAATCGCGGCAACTGCGCGAAGAAAACGTTCAACTAAAACGCGCGTTGAAGCAGCGCTTCAACTTCCCCAACATTATTGGAAAAAGCGACAAGATACACACGCTTTTGGATCTGGTGACGCAAGTGGCGCCTTCGCGGTCCACCGTGTTGATCAGCGGAGAAAGCGGCACCGGTAAGGAACTGATCGCTAAAGCGATTCATTCCGGTTCCACGCGCTCGGACAGGGCATTTGTTCCGGTAAATACCGGATCGATTCCTGTGGATTTGCTGGAATCGCAGCTTTTCGGACACGTCAAGGGCGCATTTACCAGCGCAGTGGCGTCGAAAAAAGGTTTGTTCGAAGTTGCCGATCAGGGCACGATTTTCTTCGATGAAATCGCCACCATCAGCGCCGAGACACAGGCCAAGTTGTTGCGTGTGATCCAAGAGCGTGAGTTCATGCGCCTGGGCGGAACGGAGCAGTTAAAGGTGGACGTGCGCATTGTGGCGGCGTCCAACGTGGATTTGCTGACGCTGGTGCGCGAAGGGCGTTTTCGCGAGGATTTATATCACCGCTTGAATGTGATCCATCTGCAGCTTCCGCCGCTGCGCGACCGGCGCGAAGATGTACCGCTGCTGCTGGCGCATTTCCTGGAGCGCTATTGCAAGGAAAACGAGAAGCCGCTGCGGCAATTCACTCCTGGCGCGATGAAATTAATGATGGATTACGACTGGCCCGGAAACGTGCGCGAACTGGAGAATGTGGTGGAGCGCGCCGTGGTGCTTTCCACTCAAGAGCAAGTGGATGCGGATCTCTTGCCTGAGAGCATTCGCAGCAAAGAGATCGTGCGCGGAGTACGCCTACAGCTTTCGGAATTTTTGCCGCCGCTACCGGGCGAGCCGGGATCGCGTACTGCAGCAGATCAGGCGCAGCCTTCGCTATTTAAGATAATGGATGAAATCGAGCGGCGCATCATTATGGATATGCTCGAACGCACGGTCTGGAACCAGACGGAAGCGGCGGAAAGATTCATGATCCCGCTATCCACGCTGAATCAGAAAATCAAGCGACTGGGGATCGATGTGCGGCGCCGGGGGCGGGGCGAAGAAAAATTTTCAGCTTCTTTTGGGAAGTGACGGACGAGAATCGAGCTCAGCGAGTAGTCGTGGTTTTCCAGGAATGATCGGCTGGCGCAATCGCCACACCCACCTCGACCAATCACCAGCCGAAAATGTCCCTGTGCGGAATTGCCGCTTGCAAGATTGAAGTGGCGTAGGCAAAGTACAGGCGCATGAAAGTGTCCCTCTCGAGCACCGCGGCGCGCGGCGCGTTGGTCGGCGTCGCGTTGCTGGTGGCAGCATACCTCTGCTATTTCAGTGTGCGTACCGCCCGAGCAGAATATTACATCCGGCACAACACCTTGCATGGGTACGAACGTGCGACGCAGATAGAGCCTGAGGATGCGCGGACTTGGTATTTCCTGGGGCGACATCTGCAGCACAGCCTGGAAGATCAAGACCCCCAACGCGCCATCAGCAGCTTTCTGAAGGCGCTGGAGATCGATCCGCACTCCACAGCAACGTGGCTCGACCTGGCGGCTTTATACGAATCGGAAGGTAACCTGGCGGAAGCCCGCAGCGCGTTTCTCAGCGCGAAAAAGACCTACCCGCTGTCCGCGGAAGTTTCCTGGCGATACGGGAACTTCTTGTTGCGCCAGGGACAATTAAACCAGGCCTTCGTGGAGATACGACACTCGGTGGAAGCCGACCCCTTTCGCGCGGCGGAAGCGTTTTCACGATGCGTGCGGGCGGAGCCTGACGTGGATGTAATTCTGGATCGGGTCTTGCCCGCCGATCCAAGGGTCTACGTGGCGGTCATCCAGGATCTCACCGGGGAGCAGCAGGTCGAAAGTGCGCTCAAGGTATGGAAACGGGTGGCGGCACTACATCCCCAACTCGCATTGCCGGACGTTTTCACGCTGGTGGTATCGCTGCGGCAGAATGGGCACGCGCAGGAGGCTCACGAGGTCTGGGAACAAGCCGCTGATTTTGCTGGGCTGGCGCACCTGGCAGGCCCGGGGAATTCGGCGGTGTGGGACGGCGGATTCGAATCGGATGTGCTGGGCCAGGGATACACCTGGAAATTTTCGCGCGCGTCGCACGGGGTCCAAATCAGTTTCGACAGCCGGGAAAAGCATTCCGGGCAGCGCTCATTGCGGGTTTCCTTCGATGGCAATTCGGACGTCAATTTCCACGATGTTTGCCAAACCGTGCCAATGCAGGGAGGCACTCGCTACGAACTTTCAGGATGGATGCAGACTGAAGCACTGACCACCGACCGGGGAGTGCGCATGGAATTGCGTGGGGGAACTTCGGGTGCACCGACCACGGTGACGACAGCGGAGGCGCACGGGACACAACCATGGACCCGTTTTGAAGTGCTGTCGGAAGGCGCAAAGGAAAATCAAGAAATCGAGATTTGCCTCAGACGCGAACCCAGCGATCAGGAAGACAACAAAATCAGCGGCACCGTTTGGCTGGACGATGTGGCGCTTACGGCTGTTGGCCCAGGTGGCGCCAAAAGATGAAATTCCTTCGCATCGGAATCTGCGCGCTGGTGGCGTTCGGTGTGCTGACTCATGGTGGCGTCGAAGAATGGGCGCGAGCGTGCTTCGAAACGGGCGCCGGCGTGTTGTTCGTGGGCTGGGCGATAGGACTGCTCCGTAGCAGCGAAGAGAACATAGTGATTTCGCCGCTGTTGCCGCCACTGGTTGCGCTGTTACTCGTAGTACTGGGCCAGCTGGCGTTTTTCACAACGGATTCGCCTTTCGCCACGCACGAAGAATTCAGGTTGCTGCTAGCCGACACGCTGGTGTTGTTTCTGGCGGCGCAGGCTTTTCGAACGCTGGAAGACTGGCGCGAATTCGTATGGTTCGTGATGATTTTCGGATTTCTGGTGGCTACCTTCGGAATCCTGCAGCACCTGACCTTCAACGGCAAACTGTATTGGTTTCGGGAGATGCATTACGGCGGCATTCCGTTCGGGCCATACGTGAATCGCAATCATTTCGCGGGATTCGCGGAACTCTTTATTCCCATGGCGCTCGTGCCGCTGATGCTCGGAAAAGTGCGGCGAGAGCGCTTGTTCATCGTGGGATTGTTCGCAGTGGTTTCCATCGGGAGCTTGTTCCTGGCGGCTTCACGCGGGGGGGTGATCAGCTTCGCGGTGCAGGTGGTGGTCATCGTGGGGTGGATGGCCTTTCGCAGAACGGGCACCAGCCAAATGCTGGTGGGCGCGGCAGTGCTGCTGGCGGCGCTGCTGATGGTTTCCTGGCTGGGAGTCAAGGAAATCACGCAACGATTTTCCACCATGAAGGCCATGGAAGTGGCCAGCGGCAAACGCGCTTCCATGCGAAAAGATACTTGGCAAATATTTCTGGACCATCCATGGATGGGAACAGGATTGGGGACGCTGCAGACGGTGTTCCCTCCGTACGAGACGCAGTACGACGGCCGAATAGTCAATCACTCACACAACGACTATGTTGAGGCGCTCGCTGATACCGGGGTAGCTGGTGGGCTATGCTGCGCGCTATTTCTGGGGCTGTTGCTATTTCACTCCCTGACCCTGCTTTCCGGAAACTCTTCCCCATTTGCCACCGTGCTGAATCTGTCGGGACTGGTGGGGTGCATTGGTTTTTTGGTGCACAGTTTCGCGGACTTCAATCTGCATTTGCCGGCCAATGCTTTGCTATTTTTTCTGATGGCCTTGCTGGCCACATCGACACTCAACGCGTTTGAAGCGAATACCCGCGAGTCAAAAGCGGGTCGTCGGCGCAAGGGAAAACACTGACTTTTGCCACTCTGTACCCTGTATACTAACCGGGGAGTCATCCATTCCATGCCGCCAGTAAAACTGGGCGTGCGGCTAAGGTGTTGTGTGCCTGCCGCGCTGCTGGGATTCGTGGTTGCGGGCGGTCCCGCGCGTGCCCAGAAGGTGATGGGAACACCGGAACAAACCAACGATCGAATCAGGGCGCTCTCTTCCGAGGCGCGCATAACTCCCCACGACTACATCATTGGCGCCGGAGACACACTGACCGTTGATGTATTCGACGTGAAGGAATTGAGTCGCGATGTGCGGGTCAGTCAAACCGGCACGATCGCGTTGCCGCTGGTTCCCGTGCGACTGCAAGTGAAAGGTTTGACGGAAACACAGACGGAGCAAAAGATCGCTGAAGTTCTCCAAGCGAACGGGTTAGTGAGTCATCCGGAAGTAAGCGTAGCGGTAAAAGATAGAAGGAGCAAACCCATCACGGTGGTGGGCGCAGTCCCCCGCCCAATGGTTTACCAAGCCGAGCGGCCGGTGACGTTGCTGGAAGTTCTGGCCGAAGCCGGTGGGGTCTCCAACGACGCCGGGGACACCGCCATCGTCACCCGGCCAAGAGCAGATCAGAACGACGCTGCGGAAACACCCCCAATGATAACGGAAGACGTCATTCCTCCCGGCGGCGAAAAGGAAGCACCCCCATCCGTAGCGCCTGCGGTCGCATCTTCTGGCGCCACCGCCAGCGTTTCTTCCGTGAACCCAACGGTGAATACTCCCATCTTCGCCACCGGCGGCCCGGGAAGGGCAGATAAGGCTGCGGCAACGCCGGGACAGGTGGCCGCGCTACCCAATACCATCACAGTGAATTTGAATGATTTGATGGAAAGCGGAGATCCTACCAATAATGTGATCCTGCAAGCCGGGGATATCGTTACCGTGCCGCACGCCGGGATTGTTTATATCCTGGGAGCGATCACAAAGCCTGGCGGTTACGTCCTGGCGAACGATCGCAGCCAGATGACCACCCTGAAAATGCTGGCGTTGTCCGGAGGATTCAATCGAACCGCCAAATCCGATCACGCGGTAATAATCCGGAGAGACCTGCAGGGGCAGCAACACGAGCAAATCGTGGACCTGAAAAAAATCGTCAAGCGGGAAGCGGAAGATGTGCGGCTGCAGGCCAGCGACATCCTGTACGTGCCGGACAGCGCTGCGAAGCAGGCGCTGATCAAGGCGTCTGAAATCGCGCTCACGCTGGCATCAGGTGTGGCGTTATACCGCGTCGCATACCGCTGAGCATGATGAACAACAACACAAACGGCGTTTCCCAGAACGGTTCCAATGGAGCAGTTGAGTTGGTCCCGATACCGAGCAACCTGCCGGCGTGGGAATTGTCTCCGCGAGAGCCGCATCTTTACGACTATTTATTAATCCTGCGTAAGCACCAGTGGCTGATTCTGTCTTTCATGATTTCCGTGGTGACCATCGTGGCGATCGCCACTTTCCGCATGCAGCCGGTCTATGTCGCGACGGCACGCGTGGAAATCGACCGCGAAAACTCCAACATCCTTCCGTTTCAAGGCACCGATGCTTACGACGTGATGATGGATTCAGAGAGTTATATCGAGACACAGTCCAAAATCTTAACCAGCGAAACTCTGGCGCTGCAGACCATTCGCAATAGCGGACTTTCCGCGCGCCCGGAGTATTCCTCACCGGGGGGGCCTTCGGAGGCGGTGGCGACCGGCTCCCTGGCGAACCAGAAACGCCCTCCCGAGCTTGGGGCATTTCTCGGAAGCCTGAGCGTCAGACGCGTTCCCAACAGCCGATTGATGGATGTAAGTTTTGAATCGACGGACCCACAACTGGCGGCACGAATCGTAAACGTCCATCTGGAAACGTATGTTCAGAGAAATTTCCAGGCGCAGTACGAC
>JALYLI010000223.1 GCA_030774335.1 Acidobacteriota bacterium
CGCGCGGGCAAAAAAATCATGTATGACGGCGCAAACATGAGAATCACCAACGTGGCGCAGGCCAACGATTTTCTGAAGCGGGAATACCGGCAGGGCTGGGGCGCGTCCCAGGCAAAAAATTCATAGCGAGCTTAAGGAGGAATCTGCTTTGGAGTTACCGCGAACTTAGCACAGGAGAAATATTGATGAAGTGCAATCTCAAGCTTTCTATTGGAACGCTTGCTGTCTTATCAATGGTGGCGGGAAGCATGGTGTTCATGGAAGCGCAAACCGAAACCAAATGGAAAGCGCACGATCGTAAGCGCCCCGCTCCCACGGCCGTGGATCCAGGTGCACCGGGCACGGAAAATTACGCGGGGCGCGCGCCCCAGGACGCCATTGTGTTATTCGATGGCAAGGATTTGTCCAAGTGGGCCCACAAGGATGGCAGCGCGGCAAAATGGAAAGTGGCGGAGGCCTATTTTGAAGTGGTCCCGAAAACACATGATATTTTCACGCGACAAGCTTTCGGCGACATGCAACTGCACCTGGAATTTGCGGAGCCCTCGCCGCCCGTCGGCGAAGACCAGGATCGCGGTAACAGTGGCGTGATCATCATGGGTCTATACGAAATTCAGGTGCTCGATTCCTACCAGAGCAAAACGTACCCCGATGGCCAGGCGGGCGCCGTCTACGGACAATATCCGCCCCTGGTCAATGCGTCGCGGCCGCCGGGCCAATGGCAAACGTACGACATCGTGTTTCACGCGCCGCGATTCGATGACGGTGGAAAATTATTGCGCCCGGCGAACGTGACCGTGCTTCACAACGGCGTGCTGGTACAGGACCACGTCGAAATTCACGGCCCAACCGCCACCGGCGAACCTTACAAAGCGCATGCAGCGAAACTGCCATTCCAACTACAGGATCACAACCACCCCGTGCGCTATCGCAATATCTGGGTGCGCGAGTTGACGAGCGCGGAATAACCCAGTGAGCCTCGTTTGCGTGGGGATGTAGGGAAGCAGAAGGGATTTGTCTAGCGAACTAGGCGTTGATATTCGATGCCGCCCAATCCGGCGGTGGGAAGTCGACCGGCCAGAACTTTGGCGCCGGCTCATCGAATTGGAAAGCAACCGACAAGCCCGTTGTCTCTAATCTTTCCGCCCTGACCACGCGACATCGTTTTGCCATCCCGGTTTTAGGATTGGTCAGCACAAATTCCTGACCGGCAACGATGTCCATCTGAGTTACCAGCAACCCTCCATGCGCGTTAACCACTTGGGACTGCGCTTCCTGACTGGTTGCTCGCCCATCCGGCGCTCTGGCGGATAGAGCCAGGCGCATGGTCAAGAACACTCGTTCGCTTCTCCGCTTGTGGATGGTCGCGGCGGCGGTATCGCTTGACATCATAAGAAGAATCGATCCTCGGCTAAATGACTCGGCTGAAAATGGCGACGCCACAGTTCAACCGCGGGCTGGTGGCGAATTAGAATCCTTTCATGCAGGAAGGGACTCCCAGAGGAACTCGGTAATCCTGGTTGCAATCACAACCATTACTGGGAGGCTGGAAGTGGGTAGTTTCACCCGTAAAACGCTTGATCCCGGCGGACCGCAAGCGCCTCCTGTGTCAGTGACTTGCTCGCCCTCAAGTTGCCGAGGTCATGGAATAAACGTCGAAGGTCCCGCTGGTCACAAACAAACCGGTGCACGAGCTGGGCCACGAGCCAGAAATAATTAGCTTCATATCCGCCGAAAGTTGGTGGGCCCGCCAGGATTTGAACCTGGGACCAACGGATTATGAGTCCGCTGCTCTAACCGCTGAGCTACAGGCCCGAAACGTGTAAGCCTTGATTTTATATTGGTTTTGGGCGAAGGGGTAAAAGATACGAAGGCCTAAAAAATCTGCATGGTAGTACAACTGCAGTAAGCCGTCGCCGTCGTGATTGAAAATCCATTTGTACGGTTACACGCTAATCCAGCTGCCTGGAACTCGCCATCGCAAGGGCTGAGTCCGGCTCGAGTGAACCTCGGTTCAGCTGCTAAAATTCGTAACGTAACGCGAACTGCATTACGCGAGGGTTGGTAAGGAGTCCGGTATAGTTGCCGAACGTGGTGGAAATGTCCAACTCTGGCGGATTGGATTGGGTGTTAAATCGCTTGGAATTCGTTACGTTGAAGACTTCCCAGCGAAATTGCAGGCTTTGCTTTTCGGAAAAGGGCATCTTCCAGCGCTTGGCTAATCCGAGGTCGACGCCGAAAAACCCATCGCCGCGAATCTGGTTGCGTGCACCAGACTGTCCGGGAAAGGGAGCGGTAAATGAATTTATCGCGTCGGGACCATTGGCGAACAAATTCTTATTCCCGGCATCGTCCCCGGTGAGCACGTCGAATGTGCCGGTCTTAACCGGACTAGTGAGCAGAGCGTTACCTCCCAATTGCCAGTTCGTCGGCCAATTGAATCCACCGAATATGTTTACGGGGAAACCGCTGGTCATCCGGAAGAGCCCGGATAATTGCCACCCGCCAATCACGGCATCCAAAGCGCGATTGGTGTCGCGCCCAATGTAACGTCCGCGGCCGAAGGGCAATTCGATAATCCAGTTCGCATTGAACTGGTGTCTGGCATCGAAATCCGATGGGGCTCTGAGCTGGTTGGGACTCCAGGAATTAATAATTTGTCCGCCGAGTCCGCCCCATGCGCCAATGCGCGTGGCATCGGACATGATGTCGATGGATTTGGAAAAGGTATAGTTGAAGTCAAACTGTATACCGTGGCTCATGCGGTGGCGCACGTTGACTTCCATGGCGTGATAGTTGGCGTTAGTGTTCGAACGCCACGCGTACAATGACGAGAATTGCGGGTTGAAGAAAGTATTCGCCCCGCCGCTTGCAAAATAGGATGTATTGGGGTCATTGGCGTCTGGGATCCCAAAATAGTCCAGCACAAACAGCGCTGTGGTTTCATTCAGCGAGAAACACCCGAAAAGGTCGTAAGCGGCCTGCAAAGGATCCGTAGTGGATCCTCCGCTGCAGAATAGAGAATATGCACCGCCCGGCTGCAGTGGCTGGAGAACGTTATTCCAATACGGTGCGGTTGATCCTACCAGGGCCGGCGTAATGGACGCCGTGGGAATTCCCTGTCGATACAACTTAGCCAACGCCGTGGCGGCGCTGAAATAGTCCACCTTGGAGGTTTTATCCACAAAATTCAGCGGCATGGCCAAGTCTTCCTGTGCCAGCAGACGATGTGAAAGTCTGCCCACGTAGGAAACTTCCACGGAGAACCCTCCCGGCAATTCGCGGCCTACGGAAAAATCCAAGGTGTAAGAATAGGGAGACTTTAAACCATTATCCAACCCCCAGCAGATACAGAATCCGCCACTGTCCAGCGTACTGGGAAAGGTTTGCGGGAATTGGCCCGGCGGCGCCGGTACCAAAAGATTGTTCCCGCACGCATCGGTAGTGGGGATCTCATTCAAGCTCGTCAGCCGCGGCGCGCAATCGGCCGATTCGACGCCGGCCGGATTGGTCAATGTGGAAGACAATCCAAATGACCCCCGGGAGTCGAAGGTATCCAGCAGGCCGGTGCTGATGCGGTCATAGACCATGCCAAAACCGGCACGAATAGTGGTTTTGTTCCGATCGCCGAAGAGATCATGGAATAGGCCGCTGTCCGCCGTGGGAGACCAGGCGATGGCCACGCGAGGGGCGAAGTTATGTTTATCCGTCTTGTAAAGTCCCGGCTTGCCGCCGTTGGCGGGCCCGGAAAGATCAAACGATACCAAAGGATCTTGATTGGAAGGAACGCCGTTCAGCATATTCGTAGCACGCTGATCGAACCACTGGCCGAGCGGGATATTGGGGGCCACCTGGAGGCCATTCGTCTCCCAAGGGGCGGGGAAAAGTGAATAACGCAGACCATAAGTGACCGTCAGGTTAGGCTTCACCTTCCATGAATCCTGGCCGTAGAATTCATAGCTGCGAGCGGCGAAATGCCGAGACACTGGCGCGCCCTGGGGCAAGACACTTCCATCTTTCAAATAATTGTAGGTGGCGTCGTCTTCGGTGACCATGCCCAGGAGCGCGATCAGCGGGAAATCATATCCGTTTGCGAAACTGGGATCCGCGGCGGGGTATCCATTGTTTGCCGGATCAAACGGCGAGGACGTACCTATGAAACCTGCAGTGTCCAGCCAAGATCCGTTGGTTACTCCATCGCTAAAGGAATTCAGGGTGTTGAATCGGGAATTACTGATGAAAGATAGGGCAGTTCCAAACTGCAGGCTGTGCCTGCCTTTTGTCCAGGAAAGGTCATCCGAAAAGTTGTGTGTTGGCGTCTTGGAGACGGAAGAGCGGGTAATCCCCTGATCGATGCTGCGGAAAAGTATCCATGGCTGGTCGGAATTACCCGCATTCCCGTAACTAGTACGGATATATCCATAGCGAAAGTTGTTTACCAGGGTATTGGTCAATACTCCGGAATAATTCGCAATGAGGCCTTTGCTAAAATCCAAAAATGTATTCTCCGGAGCGTTTCCAGGCAGAAAGGGCACGCCGGGGTTGGCTTCGTTGGCCAAAGCGCCGCTTACGGAAACTCTATGTTTGGCATCGCGAGTAATGTTGAAATCCATTTTGGCGATGTACCAGTTCTTGATGTCATGCACGGGAGCGCGGAATCGAAACCCAGAAAAATTAACGCCATCCCCCACGGTGGTATCGTTGGGGCTGGGATATTGTCCGAAATAGCTTAGGACTGCCGGATTTGGCCCCAGACCCTGCGGGTCCATTCCTGTAATTTGGGCGGAGTCCAACGCCATATAACCTGCCGGCACGGTGTAGTTGTACGCCTGGCCTGCAGAATTGGCCACGGCCAATTGCTGGCCGCCGGGGCAGTCGGAAGGCGTGGCGCACAGGTATTGAATGAAACCGGCGCGTAAGGCATCCGTGGGAACGGCGCGCACCGCACTGGATTCCTCAGCGCGACGGGTACCTTCATAGTTCAAAAAGAAATAAAAGCGCTTTTTCACGATGGGCCCGCCCAACGACCCGCCAAAAACGTTTCGAATCAGTTTCGGCGGGATGTTCGGCTGTCCCTGGGAGAGCTCGGCATTCTTCACAAAAAAATCATTGGCGCTGGTGTAGGTGTTACGAAGATATTCGTATGCCGAGCCATGGAACGCGTCCGTGCCGCTCTTGGTGACCAATTGCACTTGCGCTCCGGAAGATCCGCCCTGCTCCGCATTGTAGTTGGTTGTGGTAACGCGGAACTCTTGCACGGAATCGAGTGTTACCGGCAACACCGATTTGAAGGCGTGGCCGCCCGCATCATTGACGGCAATGCCATCGAGGGTAACGTTACTCTGGTCGCTGCGGGCGCCATTGACGGAGCCACTGCGAGTATCGATGTCTTGATTGATATCGGTGCGGTTGCCGGTGTACACAACGCCGGCCTGCAGGCTCAAGAGGTCGGGAACGTTGCGGCCTTCCAACGGCAACTGTTTCACCTGGGTTTCATTGAAAGCAATGCCCAAACTGGCGTCTGTGGTGTTTAACGCGATTTGCTCGGCGTTCACCTCCACGGTTTCATTCGTTGAGCCGATTTGCAAAACCACGTCTACAGTCGCGGGATTACCGACGAGCAATTGCAAATTGGTTTGTTCAAATTTCCTGAACCCGGCGCCTTCCACCGTCAACACATACGTTCCAGGCGGCAAGAGGAGAAATTCGTACTGGCCGGAGTCCGTCGTTTTGACGTCACGGACGATACCCTGCGAGGAATTCTTCAGTGTCACGGTGGAACCGACCGCGGCAGCACCGGATTCGTCGGTAACGGTGCCGCGGACCGAAGTGGTGCCGGTTTGCCCGCGTGCCCCAGCCGCTAGAAGGAGAAGCATGGCAATACCGCTAAGAAGATTGCGCTTTACGTAGAACCGGTTCATGGAAAATCCTTTCGCGCACCGTGATAATCGATTTTTTAGGGAACGTTAAATTGAAACTTGGGGTAAGAGCGCGGCTTGGTTCGAGACCGCTCCGCGGACTGGACAACAGGCGCCATCGAAAATTCCCCCGGACAAGCCACTCGCTCGACACTGAAGTTACGTACTTTTTAGGACAATTTTGCGGAGTTGTCAAGCGAAGTTGTTTCGATTCAATACTGCTGTTTTTCTGATGTCAGCCGCAGTGCGGCAATCAGTCTGAAAACAAGCTCGCCGCCGCCGGCGGTTTGGCGCTTAAAACAAACTACCAGATAGCCTTCCTGGCGCCGTGGCCTGCTTAGTTTTCAGCCGCTGGAGCTAACACACTTGAGGTTTGCTCAATTAAAGGAGACCGCGCCAGGAAAATAAATCTGATTCCTAACGCGACCAAGAGTGCGGACGCGAGGAGGCCCCATACTCTGGACACATGCACAATGGGCAGCAGCCACCACCACACCGACACAATTCTCAACGCTCGGGAACTCGAAATTTTCGTGGCGGGGAGCTCGCCGCGTTGCGCCAGCAAATCGCGCACGGAGAGGCGCCGCGCATCCTGAACCTGCCGGAAGGCCGCCGGCCATGCATGGATCAAGGGCGAACGGCTGGGCTCCCACATCAAAGTTGATAGCGTGATTCCTTGTTCGCCCGCCTCGGAAATGTAGCGCTTGAACGACGAAAACAACGTCGGTGCATTCAGTAGAAATCCGAGGACCGCGGCGGTGATCAGCAGCTTTCGGCCACCGAATTTCAGCGTGCCGGTTAACGCCACAAGGCCGGGAAGGATCGGCAGCAGCAAATGTGGGCCCCACGAGGACCCGCCGCTCCACGCAGCCCACAAGGAGTGCAGAGTTAGAGAAGAAACAGCGAGCGCCGCAATCGTCCAAACTTCAAGGCGGGGATTCTTGATCTTCCACACGGAGAGGAACGACAGAATCACGCACGGGCAATACCACAACAGCCCGCCGCCCGGGCTGACCGGCAAACCCGCCAATCCTTCTGGCACAAACCGCATTGAAAAGGTCCAGCTCTGGCCGAAGTTACGAAAATTTTCGAAACGGTAGAAGTTATAGGCGAAAAATAGAAGCGTTCCGAGTATGGCGCCCAGAGTGGGCAGCACGCTGGGCCAGAATCGCCGCGTCTTGCAAAGCAAATACATTGAAAGAACCGGTCCAAGAATAATTCCGGTAGGCTTGGCAAGAATGGCCCGCGCCGACACGCATAAAATTATCCACGGCGGCCGTTCCGTGAACGCCAGCAACAATCCCAGAGCCATCAACATCGCCAGCAGCGGATCGGCGTAAAAGTCCCGGGTGTAGGCCATGGCAATCGTGCCAAAACCGTAGGTCAACGCCGCGACCCACGCTCCCTCCGCAGAACTTTTCAACGCGATCGCCAGCAAGTACACCAGTGGTACCGTTAGCGCGGTGTAGAGGATCGGCAAGGTCAAGGCCGCAAGCGATTCGACATAATGAGATGGAAGGTGCAAGAGAGCCGACGCTTTTACAGCCAGAGCCACCGGTGGGACGGCCAGAATCGATTGGAGCGGGTACCATATGGAGTAAATCGCGCCATTCCTGCCCGGCACGCCCAATCCGGCCGGGACGGTGACGTCATGACGGGTAACCAT
Source organism: Acidobacteriota bacterium (assembly GCA_030774335.1). Taxonomy (GTDB): domain Bacteria; phylum Acidobacteriota; class Terriglobia; order Acidiferrales; family UBA7541; genus Acidiferrum. Next base: position 7,585 of record JALYLI010000223.1, read on the forward strand.
GGAATTCGCAACCGCAAGCATGGACCAGCCATCGATGGAATAAATTCCAGGCGCTAAAAAAGCGAGATAGATGAACCAGCTTCCGGCAAAAAGATATAAAAACCGTTTTCTCACGCGATGATCCACGCTTTCGTGACTGTGCAGGTCCGCGTATTAGCGACGACAGCTCTTGAGAAGATGGGACAGTAAAATTTAAATCCAAAAATTTCGAGTCGGAGGCAGGCAAAACCACTTCCGGGCTCGTAAATTAACGCCTGATCTTATACGAATTCACGAAACCCGGAAGGCGATTCGAAAGCAGAAGGCGTGGTTTTGCAGGCGTCGCCGCTTCTCCCTGTGCAACGGAGAGTTAGCGCATCACGGCTGGAGGCGCTGAGTTTGCTGTTGCGCCGGACGACTATACCTACATGGCCTCATCTGCGGCCACGTACGTTGCCAGTGGTTTAACCATAACGTACCATCCCGCTGATGACTCTTTCACCTCCCAGGGACGGCGATCCTGAGCGGCCGAACAAACTGGAACGTCGCACTCACCCCAGGCGCTCCGTCTCGCCGCGCCTTTACGTGGTTCTCTACGGGGCCGACAGCGACGGGGTACTTTACGACGTCAGCGAAGGAGGCGCGGCCCTGGACATCCTCGGCTCGCAGCCGGACGGCGAATACGTGGTCGTCGATTTCGAAATGGCGGAGATTAACCGGCAGTTTGAAGCGAAAGCACGCATCACCTGGCGTGATGAAGAGGGAAAGAAAGTTGGAATTCGTTTCATAGACTTGCCTGAAGCAACGCGCATTCAGCTGCGAGAGTGGCTCTTAAAAAAAATGCCGGTGGGAGAAGATGGCCAGCCGGCGCTCGTTCAAGACGCGGAGCGTTCTACGAAAGCCGCTGCGCCAGGAACGCGGGCAGAGGCGCTGCCTGCGCAGTGCGTTGCCGGCCTCGAAGCCGTGATTTCCAGCGAACGCGGTGTTCCGAGGTTGGACGCCGCGCCGCCCCCCGGCGAGCCGAAGATTGCCCGCGATGGCGACCGGCTGGTACAGAATTTAATCGATTCGTTTGGCAGGCGCAGCAGCTTACCGGCGAGATCAATTGCCCAAGCGCTTGCAAATTTATTTTCCGCGCATCCAAAAGGTTTTTCCACGTGGACTTCTCGCAGGTGGATGGCTCTTACCGCGGCAGTCTGCCTCGTTGTGTTGCTGGTGTTGGGCGTCGTAGCGTACCGGTCACCCGCGCGAAACGTGGGAATCAATGTGTCCAAGGTGGGGCAACTTCCACGCGCTGAAACGGAAACGAACGCAAGCGACAGCGCCGCCAATGCAAACGACCTGCCTGCGCCAGGAGTCCCGCCCACTGTTCTGCCGCCATTATCGGTGGCGCGCGCCGGGCAACCGTCCTGTATCGATGCCGGTTCGACCAGTGATAAAATTCGCATTTACCTCTGGAGCGAAAAAGACACTCCCGCAGCCATCACTACAGCCTATGCGAACCACCTGAGGGCCGTGCTCGATGTTCGCATTGTAAATAGCGCGCCGTACGATCTGGTCCTCTATGTAAACGGCGCAAACGCCGTCTCAGCCCATGCCGCAAGGGGTGCGGAATCTGGATATATATGGAGCTCGCGCGTATTTCGCTCGTGGTACTGCGGCCAGACTCCGGGCTTGTTAGAGCAAACGCAGGTGAACGAAAGTTTGCATTACGTGGAGGGTGCGAATCTGGACCGGCACATTGAATCCGAAGTCGCCTACCTGATACTTCACACTTTTGAGACCATCCGCAAGGAACACACCAGGTAGGTAGCTGAAGAAATATTCTGTTCGCAGCCAGGGCGCTAGCTTTGGTGTGGGCAGACTGGTCTGAAGGCCACCGGCCGGGAAACGTGGGGGTACAAGCGAGAATGAGCGTTCCGGGAGCTCGGAAAGCCAAATTACCGAAGCTCCGTCCCTAAGGATATATAACCGTAGACTCTCGTGAACCCGGCAATTTTTATGGGGAACACATATAATTTGAGGTGCTCTTCACGCGAACCACTGTCACATCCTGCATCCTCCGGAGGCCACGCAACATGGCGATTGCGTCCGTTAACCCCGCTACGGGAGAAGTTCTAAAGACTTTTGAACCGCTCACCACTGCGCAGATCGAGGCCAAGCTGCAACTAGCCGCGGAAACTTTTGCAACCTTTCGAAAAACCTCCTTTGCTGAACGGGCCCGCATGATGAATAAGGCCGCGGACATTCTGGAAAGCGAAAAGGAATCGTTCGCGAGATTAATGGCGGTGGAAATGGGCAAGACACTGCGTTCCGCCGTGGATGAAGCGGCGAAGTGCGCGTGGGGATGCCGCTACTATGCGGAAAATGCCGAGCGTTTCATGGCCGACGAGGTGATTGAAACCACCGCCAGCCGCAGCTATGTGCACTACCAGCCGCTAGGGCCCATTCTGGTGGTCATGCCGTGGAATTATCCGTTCTGGCAGGTGTTTCGCTTTATCGCACCGGGCTTGATGGCTGGAAATGTTGGCGTGCTGAAGCATGCTTCCAATGTTCCGCAATGTGCCATGAAAATTGAAGAAATTCTCCACCGCGCCGGCTTTCCCGAAGGCGCTTTTCAAACCTTGCTGATTGGGGTGAAAGAAGTCGATGCGATTTTGAATGACTCGCGCATTCAGGCCGCTACATTGACGGGCAGTGAAGAAGCCGGCGTGCAAGTCGGGATGTCCGCGGCCAAAGGTATCAAGAAAGTTGTGCTGGAGCTGGGCGGAAGCGATCCCTTCATTGTGATGCCCAGCGCGAATCAGGATGACGCGGTGGCCACCGCGGTGAAGTCGCGCGTCGGTAACAATGGCCAATCGTGCATCGCGGCGAAGCGTTTTATCATTGCCGAGGAAATCGCCGATAAATTCGAGCGGGCTTTCGTCAGCAAAATGGAAGGGTTGAAAATTGGCGACCCGTTTGATGAAACAACTGATGTTGGCCCGCTGGCCACCGCTGGCGCCGTAGAGTCGTTGCATGCCGACGTGCAAAAATCGATTGACGCAGGGGCGCGCGTGCTTACGGGCGGCAAACCCCTTGACGGTCCCGGCAATTACTATCCGCCTACGGTGTTGACCAACGTCTCCAAGGATTCGCCGGCTGGTTGCGGAGAATTATTTGGCCCGGTGGCCTCCATGTTCCGCGTAAAAAACGCGGAGGAGGCGATTCGCGTGGCCAACGATCATCGCTATGGCCTGGGCGCCAGCGCCTGGACCAACGAAGATCGCGAGCGCGACCTCTTCATCAATGAACTGGAAGCTGGCATGGTCTTCATCAACCAGATGGTGGCTTCCGATCCACGCGTGCCGTTTGGGGGGGTGAAACGTTCCGGTCACGGCCGCGAATTAAGCGTCAACGGCATTCGCGAATTCACGAATGTGAAGACCGTCTGGATTCGCTAGCTCAACCACCCAGCGATGTTTCTTCCGCCGCTTTCTTTTTCGGTAATACCGCAGGGCGCGTTCCGATAATTTGCTTGATGAAATTTGTTTCCTCCTCACGATACGGCTTACCGTCCGTGCGAAAAATCTCGTGAAACCACACCGCCGGTTCACGATCGGTGTACGGCTTCTCCCAGGAATCCCAGGGAAGATAAGTCTGCGTCTTTCCTGCTACCAGTCCCCAGTTAATCGCGGCCACGTGATATTTTTTTGCAATCGGCAGTGTGCCCGGAAACGTGCTGCCGTTGCCGCGAGCCATGTATTCGGTGCACAAAATCGGCCTCCGGTATTGGTGAAGTGAAATCACGCGCTTCTCGAATTCCGCGGGGCCGTCGTAGCTATGAAATGAAATTACATCAGACATTTCGATTTGGGTTTTTTCCGTGGGAGAGAGTTTTTCCGGCGACGACCAGTCATGATGCCAAACCCCGCTGGTCAACGGCTGCATCGGCCCTTCCGCTCGCGCCCAGGTAAATACTTCGGGCAACAATTCCGCAACCAGCGCAACTTTATCGGCCGGTTCCTGCTTGCCGTACGCGCTTTCGTTGCGGTTGTCTGGTTCATTCCACAGATCCCACGCCAGAACACGCTGGTCCTGTCCGAATGCGGCGATCACACCCTTGACGTACGCCTCCAGCCGCGGATATTCACCACGATCCTGCAACGCACGCGCGCCGGGACTTTGCATCCACCCGGAATTGTGAACGCCTGGTCGCGGTTCGCGTTGTTTTCCCAGTTGCGGACGGGGATCCCAGCAGGAATCGAACAGCACAAACATCGGCTTGATGTGGTGTTTGTGCGCAATGTCCAGAAAAACCGAAATTCTCTTTTTGAAACCTTCGGCGTCCTGTTGCCAGAGCAGATCGTGTAGAAAAACGCGCATGGTATTGAGTCCCAGGGACTCTGCCCAGCCGAGTTCCGTATCAATTTCCGCCGCATCGAAACTATCCGCTTGCCACATTTCGAGCTCATTGATGGCCGTCGCGGGTATAAAGTTGCTGCCCACCAGCCACGGCTGCTTCTGATACCAGTCGTTTGCGGCTTCTGCCGTCCAGCGCCCTCGCGGATGCTGTCGCAGATGTTGCGCGTTCACCGCCTGACTATGGTGCGCTGCTCGCGCCGGCGTCAGCACCGCGAACAAAGTTATGATCAGCACTGAAAAATAGCATCGGCGGCGCGCAGTTCTCATGATGTTCATTCGCCTCATTCGAGATAGGTACGCCCCGGATCGCACTCTATTCGCTTTTACTAAAATAGTAGAGCCTCACCGGCTTCCGCCAGTCGTTGAGCAGCCGTTTCCGGAGTGATGTCACGCTGCGGAGAGCCCAACAATTCGTAACCCACCATGAACTTCTGTACCGTCGCGGAGCGCAACAGCGGCGGAAAATAATGCGCGTGGAAATGCCATGCAGGATAAGCGTCTCCGCCGGTAGGGCGGTGGTGGAACCCCATCGAATAGGGAAACGAAGCGTTGAAAAGATTGTCGTAACGCGTCGTGATCCTGCGCAGGATGTCGCCCAGCAAATCGCGCTCGAGGTCGGATAAATCGCTGATGGCGGCCATGTGGCGCTTGCTCAGCACCAGCGTTTCGAACGGCCACACCGCCCAAAAGGGAACCAACACGGCGAACGCATCGTTCTGACACACGATTCGCTCGTTGTGCTTTATCTCCAGTCGCAGATAATCGCAGAGCAGGCAGGATTTTTTCTCGTTGCGATATTCCTGGAACGAGCCCAGCTCTCGAGAAGGAATATTCGGAAGGGTGGCATTGGCCCATATCTGGCAATGCGGGTGCGGGTTGCTGGCACCCATCAATGCTCCGCGATTTTCGAAAATTTGCACATGACGGACCCAATCCAATTTTTGCAGCGCCTGAAACTCCGCAATCCACATGTCCACCACGGCACGCAATTCACTGGACGACATTTTCGGGATGGTCAAATCATGCCGGGGAGAAAAACATCCCACCCGGCAAATTCCTGCTTCGCTCTCGGCCAGCAGTAAATTTCCTTCGTTCCGCGTTGCGTTGAGGGCGCCGGGCAAAAGCGCCGGATAATCATTGTCGAAAACGAAGGTGCTTGCGTACTTCGGATTGCGCGCGCCGCCGGCGCGCTCATTTCCAGGACACAGATAGCAATCGGGATCGTACTGCAATCCGGCCGGCGGCGTAAGGTTTTCGACTTTGCCCAGCCAGGGCCGTTGCGTGCGATGAGGAGAAACCAGCACCCACTCGCGCAGCAGAGGATTGAAACGGCGGTGCGGCGTGCCTTGGAGCTCCAGACCACCGGCGCGACTGCTCACGGGTTTTCCCGCACAGGGCCTGCCGCGGAAGGATTCGCCGCCATTGCGGAGCCGCCCTGCACGGCTTCCGCGCCCTGCGACGCTTTGCAGACGTAAATGTCAGGCTGCAGGCCGGTGGCGCTCTTGTAGGCGGCAGAAACCTTTTGCTGAAATTCCCGCGCGTGCCTCACGTCCACGAGATTGATGGTGCATCCACCGAATCCGCCACCCGTCATGCGGGCTCCGAACACACCGCGCTGCCGCGCGGCAATCTCCACCAATATGTCCAACTCCGGACAACTCACTTCGTAATCCTGGCGAAGGCTGCGATGAGAATCGGCCATCAACTGGCCAAGCTTTTCGATCGCGGCGCTTTGAAACGCTTCCGCCGCCCGCAGGACGCGATCATTTTCGGTGACCACGTGATGAGCTCGCTTATAAATCACGCTGCTCAGCAAGTTGCGGTGCTCCTGTAGTTGCGTCGCCGTCACGTCGCGCAGCGCGCGGAGGCCTGGCAGTACTTTACTCAGCGCCCGCACCGCTTCCTCGCACTCTTCGCGTCTGGTGTTGTATTCACTGGCTCCCAGTTCATGTTTAACCATGGTGTTGCAAATAATTAGAGATACGCCGGGCGGAATCGGCAGCATGCGCATTTCGAGCGACCGGCAATCCAGAAGCAGGGCGTGATCTGCTTGCCCGTGGCAGGAAACAAACTGGTCCATGATGCCGCAACGCGCGCCGACAAAATCATTTTCGGCGCGTTGGCACCGCAGAGCCAGGTCGGTACGATCAATAGGGAGGCATGAAATATCCAGAAGTGCAAACCCTGCGGAAACTTCTATCGCCGCGGAAGAACTCAGCCCGGCACCGAGAGGGACGTCTCCGGCGATATACATATTGGCGCCGCTGAGCCGGTGGCCCGCTTGTTCCAGGGCCCACGCCACTGCCAGGGGATAATTGGCCCAAGTGCTCTCCGGAAATGGCTTGAGATCATCCAGATCGGCTTCAATCGTTGCTGAGAAATTCTCGGAATGTATAACCAGCTTTCGATCATCGCGTGGCGCCACGGCCGCCCAGCACGAAAATCCTATCGCCGCCGGCAGCACAAAGCCGTCGTTATAGTCGGTATGTTCGCCGATCAGATTCACGCGGCCCGGTGCCCGATAAAGCGCGGCGGCACCCCGAAATCTTGCGCGGAATCTGGAAATAACCTGCTGTCCCCTAGCCATGTTCTCTACACAATCTCAGTGGATTGTAAACGATATGAAATTCGGCGCAATTAATACCTCGGCGATCCACTTTTCCGGCGGCACTCCGCAGTTTGTGGCGCTTACTAACTATTACAGCAGGCCACACTAGCTCAGATGCGGTCAATCCGCTTACGCTTTCCCCTGCCGCGCGTCTATCGCAACAATAGTGGACCAACAGAAGCGTGGCTCAACAGCGGACGTCAGGGAGCAGCGGCCCTTCGGCCATGGATCTCTCCGTCCCGCGATCAAAATCATCCCGAATCAGAAAGGGAGTTGCATCATGCGTAAATTGTGTGGAGTGGCCGTTGGTCTCGCTTTATTTCTCAGCATCGGAACGCGCGCAGCGCACGCGCAGTTCAAGAATGGCAGCCAGGCCACCGAACTGAATCTGCCGCGCCTCAGCCAACGCGCCGAAGTAATCCAGCGCATCGGCCTGACGGACGTGCACATCATCTATCACGCTCCGCTTGCGGGGGATCGCGAGCTTTTCGGCACCACCGTGCCTTACGGCAAAGTCTGGCGCGCCGGAGCAAATGAAAACACCACCATCTCCTTTACCGATGACGTCAGTGTTGAGGGGCACGCGCTGCCGGCCGGCATCTATGGCCTGCACATGATTCCTGCCGCCGACCAGTGGACCATTATTTTCTCGAAGAGTTCCACATCCTGGGGCAGTTTCAGCTACGACGAAAAGGAAGACGCCTTGCGCGTGAACGTAAAGCCCACTACGGCAGAAAATCGCGATTCCCTGGCCTACACCTTCGACGACATCAAACCCGATTCCGCCACTGCAACATTGCGCTGGGGCAAAGTCGCGGCGCCCTTTCACATCTCGGTAGACGTCAACAGCATCACGGAACGCAGCATCCGCAATCAACTTCGAAGCGTTGGCGGATTCACCTGGGCCGGATACGACGAAGCCGCCAACTGGAGCCTCGACAACAACTACAAGCTCGAAGACGGACTGAAGTGGGAAGACACCTCCATCCAGAACGAAGAGCGTTTCGAGAATCTGGAAACCAAGTCTCGCATCCTCGATGCCATGGGCAAAAAACAGGAAGCGGGCGCCACGCTGGCATCAGCCATGGATAAGGCCAATGCCATTCAGTTGTATGTGTATGCGCGCGGACTGCAACGCAAAAAACAGCAGGATAAGGCCTTCGAACTTTATCGCCTGAACGCCAAGAGGCACCCCAAGGATTGGGCCGCGCAATACGGACTGGCGCGCATCGATTCCGCAGCAGGGAACTTTGACCAAGCCATAAAAGAAATGAAACTGGCCGTAGACGGTTCTCAAGGGCCGCAGAAAACATTTATGGAAGGCCTGCTGAAACGCCTGGAAGGCAAGGACGACATCAACAAGTAAGCGCAGGGCGAGGGCTTACAACCTAAAGCCCCACCCTCGATTTCGACGGTGGGGTTCTGTCTGTACCCACAAATTCAATGGAATTGCACTATGCGTGCGACAATGCCGCCGGCGCGCGCTCGGATACCGCAGCCAGCGCGGCTTCCATCACCCGCAAGCCTTCTTCCAATTGTTCATCGCTGATGACCAGCGGCATCAGAATGCGCACCACATTGTTGTAGGTACCCGCGGTGATGGTAATCAGTCCGTGCTCACAGCAATAGTGCGCGATCTCTTTCGTCTCGGTGTCGGCCGGTTCGCGCGTCTCGCGATTGCGAACCAGTTCAATAGCGCACATCCCACCGATCCCGCGGACTTCACCAACCAGCGGCCATTTGTTTTGCCACGCTCGCGCACGTGCCTCAAAAACTTTGCCGATGGCGGTAGCGCGCTGCAGCAATCCGCCGTGTTCGATCATCTCAATAGCCGCAAGCGCAGCCGCGCATGACGCAGGATTGCCGGCGAACGTGCTGCCTAGTCCCCCCACACCCGGAGCGTCCATAATTTCCGCGCGGCCAGTGATGGCCCCGATCGGCAGTCCGCCGCCCAGCGATTTAGCGCTGGTGATCAAATCCGGCTCGACGCCGCAATGTTCAATCGCAAAGAATTTTCCGGTGCGACCGATGCCGGATTGCACTTCGTCAGCAATGAACACGATTCCGTGTTTGCGGCAGATTTCCTGAATAATTCCGAAGAATTCTTTTGGCGGCGTGACGAAGCCGCCTTCGCCAAGAATCGGCTCCGCAATCACGGCGGCAACAGAATCGGCAGGCACGAGCCGCTTAAAAGCATCTTCCAACGCGTTAGCGCAGGTCATTTTGCACGCCGGATACGTCAGGCTGTACGAGCAGCGATAGCAGTAGGCGTAAGGAATTCGATAAATATCGTTTACAAATGGCGCGAATCCCGCTTTGTACGGATTCGTCTTGCTGGTCAGTGACATGGCCAGCAGCGTGCGCCCGTGAAAGGCGTCATTGAAGCAAATCACCGCGGGGCGCTTGGTGTAGGCCCGCGCGATCTTGATGGAGTTCTCGACCGCCTCCGCCCCGGTGTTCACGATAAAAGTTTTTTTAGCAAATTTGCCGGGCGCCAGCGTATTCAATTTTTCCGCCACCGCCACATACGGCTCGTAAGGGGTCACGCTGAAGCACAGGTGCAGATACTTTTCGAGTTGCTCGCGCACCGCCGCCAGCACCGGAGGGCTGCGATGCCCCATGTTGGCGCAACCGATGCCGCCCGCGAAATCGATGAAGCGGTTGCCGTCCACGTCTTCCAAGATCGCGCCTTCCGCCTTGGCGGCAAAAATCGGAGTGGAGTGGTAAGGTCCGCGCGGAATGGCCGCTTCGCGCCGGGCCATCAGTGCTCGCGAACGCGGGCCGGGAATTTCTGTTCGAATCTGAATTGAGCTCATGTGCTTTTCCTTAAAAACTAGTACCAGCCGATAGGCGTTTCATCAAGATTGACGAAAACCTGTTTTGTTTCGAGATATTCTTCCAACCCCCATGGACCCAGCTCACGGCCAAATCCCGATTGCTTGTAGCCGCCCCAAGGCGCTTCCACATAAGTAGGCTGCATGTGGTTCACCCAGATGATTCCGGCGCGCACCGCTTTCACCACGCGAAACGCTTTGTAAATGTCGCGCGTCCACACCGCGGCCGCCAACCCATAAGGCGTGTCGTTGGCGATGCGGATGGCCCCCGCTTCGTCATCAAAAGGTATCACCGTAGCCACCGGACCAAATATTTCTTCCCGTGAAATACGCGCGTTGTTGTCGACGTCGTAAAAAATCGTGGGCTCCAGGTAGTAGCCCTTGCCAAATTGCTTCGGTCGCCCTCCGCCGATCGCCACCTTGGCTTCTTTTTTCCCAATCTCCAGATAGGAATTGACGCGATCGTATTGTTCTTTGCTGACCAGCGGGCCCATTTTCGTGCCGCGCTCCAGCGGCGCACCCAATTGGATGCGCTTGGCTTTTTCCGTCATGGCTTCGACAAACTTGGAATAAATTTTCTTTTCCACCAGGATGCGGCTGCCCGCCGAGCACACTTCGCCCTGGTTGATGAATACGCCGAAAAGAGCGCCGTCCACCGCGGCTTCCCAATCCGCCCCGTCAAAGAAAATATTTGGCGATTTCCCGCCCAGTTCCAGTGTCACGCGCTTCAAGGTATCCGCCGCGCTCTTTACAATTACTTTGCCGACTGCCGCGCTGCCGGTGAATGCGATTTTGTCCACGCCCGGATGCGCGACCAGCGCTGCGCCGCATGTCTCTCCAAAACCATTCACAATATTCACTACACCGGGCGGCAATCCTGCTTCTTCAAACCAGTTTGCGAATTCCAGCGCAGTTAGCGGCGTCTGCTCCGCGGGCTTCAGTACGCAACAGCAGCCCGCGGCCAAAGCAGGCGCCAGTTTCCATGCCGCCATCAGCAATGGGAAATTCCAGGGAATGATTTGGCCCGCGACGCCAACTGGTTCGCGCAACGTGAAGCTCAGCGCATTGGCGGGTACGGGATTCACGTGCCCCAAAACTTTATTCGCCAGGCCGCCATAATATTCAAAACAGGTGGCCACATCCGCGATATCGAACTCCGCCTCCACGATGGGCTTTCCGGAGTTGCGCGATTCCAATTCCGCAAGCATCGCCGTGTTCTGGCGGATCTTTTCGGCCAGCTTGAAAAGAATACGGCCGCGCTCCGCGGCATTGGTCTGTCCCCACGGCCCGGAATCAAACGCTACCCGCGCAGCCTTAACCGCGCGGTCCACATCCGCGGCATTCGAAGAGGCCACCCGCGCGATGATTTCTTCGGTGGAGGGATCGTAAACCGGAAATGTTTCGCCTGATGCGCCGGGAACCCACGCGCCGTTGATAAAATTCTGATACGTCCGAACTTCCGCCTTCACGGTACCTGGCATAACTGCCTCCGAATCCACGCAACCTCAAATCCCCGGCGTTGCTTCCACAAGTTTCCGCGCGGCCTTGCGCCGCCCGTACACAAAAAAGAAAAACGCCGCCAGCCCGATGAAAAATAGTGTCCCGCCGAACATCCACAGCTCATAGGACCACAGTGAGGAAATTTGCTGCGCGGGGAAAAACGCCAGCGCAATGCCCAACACCGTGGTGAGCAGCCCGCTCGCCCCCGCCAGCATCAGCGTCGTGCGGCTGTAACGGCCCCGCACAAAGGGCCTCTGAAATGCCATCTTGAGCAGCGCACCAAACATATACAGAAAGGGCACCAACTGCAGCACAACCGCCAGCGACAAAAGTTTCTGAAACGTTTCCTGCACGCCCGCGCCCGAGAAAGAAAAATTGAGAATCACCAGAATCATCGACACTGTGGCGTGCACGATCAACGCGGCGTAAGGAGTCCGGTATTGGGGATGAATTTTGCCAAGCCACGCCGGCAGGTAGGAATCAAGGCCGGCTACAAACGGAATCCTTGCCGAGCCGCCCAGCCATGCTGATCCAATCCCCGCAATCGAAATGCTCAAAAGAAATGCAAAGGGCGCCACTACCCACGGCACCCCAACTCTTCCGGCCATATGCCTTACCGCCTGAACAATTCCTTGCAGCACGCTGATATTGTCCTTGCTCACCGCAATTAACAACGTCAGCGTCGCGCCGATGTACAACAGGCCAGAAAGAATACCGCCCCATGCCACCGCACCCGGCAAAGTCTTTTGCGGATTTTCAATCTCATCGCCCATCACCGAGGCCAGCTCCAGGCCCACCAGGCCGAAGCAAATCACGCCAAAGGAATTCAACACAAAACGAGGATTGGCCGGAATGGCAAAATCGGCGGAGGTCACCGCCGTGCCGAAGCGCAGCCACACCACCGCGCCCAGCCCGATCAGCACGATGGCGGCGATTCCCGTGCCCAGCGCTCCCAGATTGTTGACCCACTTCCCCACGCCCAGACCCACGATGTTCATCACCACCAGAATAATCAGCAACAGCAGCGAGGCGCCCAGCGCAAAAGTCTTGTTGTCAGCCAGGGATTCGTGTCCCGCCCCCAACGCGTACACTGAAACTCCCACGAAATACAGCATCACCGTTGGCACGTACATCATATTGTTCGTCCAGTAGCACCAGCCAGACAGAAAGCCGTGGAAGTCGCCAAAAACTTCCTTGGCCCACAGGTAAACGCCGCCCTCCCCGGGGAAGCGATGAGCCAATTCGATCACCGCGATTCCCTGCGGCCAGAAAAAAAGCACCAGCGAAACCAGCCACAACCAAACGGTGACGCCGCCGTTGGCAGCAATGGAAGGGACTACATTGAGGTTAAAAACCGCGACGACAAACAGCAGCACCAGATCCCGGCGCCCCAGCACGCGCCGCAGATGGGGCGCATCGCCTTCCATGGCATCCGCAAGCGGCACGCTGACTTCCGTCGACATTTTTTCCCCGGCGCGTGACCTTGACACTGGTGCTAAACCGGTGGCGCGCCTGCGGGTCGCTCACCGGCGTGAATCCTGCTTATTCCAAAATCAGTGTCCGGCCGCACCCACGAAGGCCACGCCGCGTTCCTGCTGCGCGTGCGCCAACGCCGGCGCGATTTCTTCGAACACCGCGAGATGCTTATCGATGTCCGCTTCGGTATGCTGCACCGAGATGGTCCACTGTTCGTCCCACCAGTACGGCTGCGCCAGCACGCCACGATTCACCATCGCGAACCAGTAGTGGCGCCACAGATCAACATCAATGGCGGTCCAGTCGCGGTAATTGCGAATCTCCTGCGGGTAAAGCATCAGCGCGCCATTCACACCCGCGCTGGCGACGTAGGCCTGCAGCCCGACCTGCGCTACTGTCTTGCGATAGCCTTCGGTAAGTTTCTTGCTCAACTTACCGACGTGCTCGTAATTTTCACGCGTGAGCACTTCACGAAACGTGGCCAGCCCCGCCGCCATCGAGATGCGGTTGGTATTGTAGGTGCCGCCGTGAAAAACTTTGTGCTGCGAAATCAGGTCCATCACCGCGCGGCTGGCGCCAAACGCACCCAGCGGCGCGCCCCCGCCGATGGATTTCGCCAGGCAGATCATGTCTGGCTTCACACCGAAATAGTCGGATGCGCCGCCCCAGGCCAGCTTGGCACCAGTTTTCACTTCATCAAAAATCAGCAGCGCACCGTTCTTCGTGGCGATGTCACGCAACCCCTGCAAAAATCCTGATTGCGGCATGCACAGCCCGACATTCATCAGGATGGGCTCGAGAATAATGGCCGCAATCTGCCCCGGAAATTGCTTGAAGCGATTTTCCACGCTGGGAAGATTGTTGAAGCTGGCGATCACCACGTTGTCCACGGAAGCTTTGGGCACGCCACCGCCGCCGGGCACGGAATTCGGCGCGTTGGGATCCCCGTATTCTTCCGCCTTGGGTTTCACGCTCACTAAAGCGGTGTCATGCAAGCCGTGATACGAGCCTTCAAACTTTAAAATTTTATCGCGCTTGGTCGCGGCTCGCGCCATGCGGCAGGCATGCATGGTGACTTCCGTGCCGCTGGACCCGAATCGCACCATCTCCACCGGATAGCGCGCGCAAATTTCTTCCGCGAGCTCCCACTCCATATCGTGCGGCATGCCAAAAGTCGTGCCGATATGCAGCGCGGCCTCAATCGCTTTCACCACCGCGGGATGGCAGTGCCCGGCCATCAGCGCGCCGAAGCACAGGTTGTGATCGATATATTCATTACCATCAAGATCCCAAAGTTTGCTGCCGCGGCCTTCTTTTACGAAAAGCGGATAAGGATCGTAGGCGCGGTAATTGCTGGCTACTCCAAGCGGAATGCGCTGCAGTGCGCGTTTATGCGCCGCCGCTGATTTCGGCGTGCGCTTTTCGTACGTGGCAATTTCCTTCTGCAATCCTTCGTGCATTTTTTCCGACATACATTCTCCGTGCCTGGCGGCTTCTCAGCCGCCAACAGGTCTCTTCCCTGCCGTCAGTGTAAAAAAATCTTTCTTCAGACGCGAGGAAGCGCGGCCCTTTCGGGCCGCCCTCGCCTATTTTTCTTTTTTATGCCTGCTCACTCTAGAAGTAGAACTTCAGTGCGAACTGCACCAGGCGCGGCTCTCGAGCGCGCTTCACTCGCCCAAAATCCGAGCCATCGGTTATGTTTCCATCTGGCTGATAGAATTGCGCGTAGTTGAAAACGTTGAACAATTCACCCCGGAACTGTACGCGGTAGCGCTCGCCGATATTGGTGTTCTTAAATATTCCGATATCGGTCTGGAAGGCGCCCGGGCCGCAACAAATCGTACGCGGTGCGTTGCCGATGGTGCCGAGCACCACGCCGCCCGGCTCATTCGAGCAAAGGGGATTATCCACGAGGTTATTGGGATCCGCCGGATCAATACACCCAGTACTGAATGAACTCGGATCGAACCCCTGGTTCAATGCGCCGCGCGGATTGAGTTTCTTGAAGGGTGCAATCAGATTTGGCTGGCCCGAAGTTTCGAAGTCGAAACTGGAATAGAGTTCGTTGTCGTCTTGCTCGGTGATGCGGATCGGAAAGCCGGTTTGGGCGGTGGTGGTCCCGGAAACAGACCAGCCGTTCAATACCTTACCGGCAAAGCCCTCATGTTTCGGAATCGGAAGGTCCCAATAATAACTGAAGACGAAGCGGTGGCGGGCATCGAACAGGGATGGAGAGCGGCCGATCCGCGGATTGAACGGATTAACCAGGCTTTCAAACGTGGAAGCATAGTCGAGCGATTTGCCGTACGTGTAAGCCGCGGTGAACTGCAATCCGTGAGAAAAACGCTGTTCCAGGCTCATCTGCAACGCATGATAGGAGGAGCTGGAAATCGTCCCCTGCTGGAAGATACTGGAGAAAACGGGAAGTCCGTCCGCCGGGCAGCCCGCGGCGGTTGTGGGGTCGCAATTTGGAGACGAAAACGGTCGAAGACCGACGAGCGTGATGCCGTCTGATCCAATCGTCGTTCCTGCAGGAATCACTTTTGTTGGGCCGTACGGCAGATGCAGATCCGTAGCCAGGACCGTTCCGGGGTCAATAAAATAGGAGCTGTCGGCGCCATACTGGCCGCAGGTTCCAACGCCTAAAATGGAATTGAGATCGAGGCAAGTTTGGGGATTTCCAGGATTAATTTCCTGGGTGGCCAAAAGTCTGTGTCCCTGGCGTCCCACGTACGCAATCTGAAACACCAGATCCTTCGCAATTTCCCGCTGGATCGTCAGATTGTACTGCTCGGCATATTGCGAACGTATATGCGGTGCGGCTTGTCCGTAAAGAAGAATTGGCCGGAACATGGCCCAGTCAACGGCCTGCCCCCGCGGCGGATTTAAAATTCCGTTAAAGGGATTGGGCGCCGTCGTTCCGTCTTGATATTGGAACGGCAGATTGAACATGGTGTCGTAAATGCTGGAGCTGCCACCGAACGGCGGCTCGGCGCTAAACTGCTCCATCACCAACTGTTCAATGGGATTGTAGAAGATGCCGAATCCCGCTCGGATACTTGTTCTTCCGGGCCCTCCGAATAGACGTCCGAGGATTCCGTCTTTTGCGCTTGGACTCCAAGCCAGACCGATGCGCGGCGCAAATGACTTGTAATAGGTAGACGTAAGCCCTGTGGGAACGCCCCGGTCGCCCGCTACGACGAGTCCTGTGGGAATCACGCCAGCCGCAGCGCAGTCGCTCCCAAAGGTCGCGAACAACGGATCGTTTGGCCCAATTGCGCAAGGATAGATAGTGGTGTCTTGTCCCGGGCGATAGGTCTGGACCTTCTTCCCAATGTCCGCCAGGGGCGTATTCAACTCCCAGCGAAGTCCGTAGTTCAGGGTCAAATTGGACTTCAGCTTCCAACTGTCCTGAGCAAAAAGATAGACGGACTTCGAACGGATCAGCTCATCCTGCGCGGATCCCTCAATGTAATTATCATTCAGGCCCAGGAGATAGTCAGCGAAAAGGTTGTCTGAGGCGGTGTCGTTCGGCCCGCCTCCGTAGAGGTAGTAAGAGCCATTGATGTTGAAATACAGGCGCTGATCAAACTGCTGAGAGCGGAAGTCGCCGCCGAATTTCAAACTGTGATTTCCGATCACTTTGCCAAAACTGTCGGAGATCTGATAGGTGTTGCCTTTTTGTGGCAGCTCGCCTTCGAAGTTGTTCCCAATGGAAAATCCACCGGAGATATTGATGTATGGAACGCCTTCGCGGTTTGCGCCGAGATTCGGATGAATTCCAAGATCTGGATTGGCGGGGTCGGCAAAACACTGCGCGGCTGAAACTGTAGTGCAAGAATCCTGTACCAGGGCGGTATGCTGTGGATGCAGGAACGTGCCCTGTCCCTCGCGGAAAAACGTAAAGCGGACCTCATTTACGGAAGTGGCGCCAATCGTCCAGGTATGACTAATGTTCAGTTGCTGAATGCGCTCGTCGGTCAAATCACCAAATCCCGGCAGCGTCGCCCCTCCAGCCTGGAATCGCGCAAAAGGTTTGGCCAGGTAATGCTGGGTGAAGTAGTAGTAGCCGGAGAGACGTTGGTTCTTCGACAATTCGTGGTCCATCTTCACGGTGAACTGGTTGCTTCTTTCATGCCCTAACGGTCCTGCTTGAAACGTGCCGTCCGCACGGTTCGCCTGCGGCACGTAGCGGTTTAACAAGTCGAGGGCCGTCTGATCCATGCATTGCGTCGGGATCACGCTATCGGGGAATATCGCCGAATACGGCACAATGCCGTCTGGCTGGGTCGAAGGCATAGGAATGTTCAAACCGCACCGGCTATTCAATGTCTGGGCGAAGAAATCGGTCGTGACTCCGCCCTGGAACGGGGTAGCCCCAAAATTCCCCGCCCTTTCATCCGCCGTCGGAACCGCCACGGTATCCGAAGACGTCCCTTTGCGCAGGCGGTCGCCTTCATAAGTCACAAAGAAAAAAGTCTTGTCCTTCTTGATCGGTCCGCCCAAGGTCGCGCCAAACTGGTTTTGCAAATAATCCAGTTTTTCGAAATCGAAGAAGCCTTTTGCGTTCAGATTTTTGTTGCGGAAAAATTCGTACAAGTTGCCGTGAAAATCGTTGGACCCGGACTTCGTCACTACGTTTACCACCGCGCCTGAGTTACGTCCGTATTCGGCGTCAAACGTATTGGTCAGCACCCGAAACTCCGCAATGCTGTCCGGCGACGGCTGGATGGCGGGCAAATTCGCGAATTGATCGTTGCCGTCGCCGCCGTTCACGGTGAAATTGTTGTCGCGGCCCCTGCCGCCGTTCACGCTCACCACGCCGGCGCGATCGCTTCCGTACAAGTTGTCCACGCCGAGCTGTGACTGCACACCTGGCTGCAACTGCAGCAATTGATAGGTGTCGCGCTGCGCCAGCGGCAACTCGCTGACGGCTCTTTCTCCGACAACCGCACCCAACTGCGTTGATGTGGTATCCACGAGCGGCGGCGCCCCTGTCACTTCGACGACTTCCGTCGCTCCCCCCACTTGCAGGACGATGTCCACGCCGACAATCTCGTTCAAATTCACGGCGATGTCCTTACGCAGGTATTTCTTGAATCCCGTCTGACTCACCGCAATGTCATAGGTCCCTACGGGGACTTCCAGGATGATGTATTCCCCATTGCTTCCCGTTTCGGTGTCCCGTTGCAAACCGTTCGCCTGGTTGGTGATCGTCAGTTTAGCGGCGCTGATCGCGCCGCCCGTGGAATCCGTCACCGTTCCGCGAATGCGGCCGCCGGTGCTTTGTGCGTTCGTATAGGTCGCGAGCGATGCAACGGCAAGCAACACCAACAGCGCGGGCATCACTGCGCGGAGAAAATGCTTGGCCAGCATGGCATGACGGAAATTCATAGACTCACCCCTGTTCGCTTGTCGCGAAAACTTTTTTTTCGTTGCCGGTCGTTCGAGGTTGCTGTGCTTCCCAAACCTTACTATAATCCTGCAAACTTAGAGAAGGTTGGCACCGGTGTCAAGCAGAAATAATTCATCCGGCAAATCGCCAAAACGCGCGGTGGCTCGCCCGTTGCGAATCAGCGAGGTTGCCCAGCGCGTGGGCATTTCCTCCTCCGCGCTACGAGC
>JALYLI010000224.1 GCA_030774335.1 Acidobacteriota bacterium
CAATAAATCCCGCCACCCGCGAACGCATTCAGGCCAGCCAGTGAGCTGATGTTCACAATATCGCCCCCCTTACGAGCAATCATGGAGGGCACAATCGCTTTGCACATGAGAAACATACTCTTGAGATTGGTGTTTATAACCTTGTCCCAGTCTTCTTCCGACTTCTCATGCGTCGGGCCAAATATGCCTATGCCTGCATTGTTCACGAGAATGGACACCGGCCCCAAGGCTTGGGTAGCTTTGGTGACCAAGGCCTCTACTCGACCGCTTTTGGTGACGTCCGCCGGCATCGCGAATACGCTGCCGCGGAATTTCTCCATTTCCTGCATTACCTCGTTGAGTGCATCGGCGCTCCGGCCGCAAATGGCCACGGCGGCGCCCAGGGACGCCAGCCGCAAAGCTATGGCCCGGCCAATGCCTCGGCTACCGCCCGTTACCAGCGCCACGGCCCCGGCCAGCGGCTGCTCCACGCGATTTGCTGCCCCTGACACTTGTATTTGTCGCATCAAAATTCTTCCTCGTGTAAGCCACGGTTTTTATGCGAAACTCATCTTAACATTGGAGGCGTACATCAGGTCCCCAGACAGTCACCCGGTTAGCAGGCATGACGGCGCTTCACAATAGTCCCTAATAATTTAGATGTCATGCACGTAACGACTTGCGGAGGCTTGGCGTCTTCCCTATAATCCCAGAGTTTTCCGGACGCTAATAGATTCTCCGGGCAGAAATGACCCGGACGCACGGGAAGAGAATCCCAGGGCTTGGAGTTTGAGCGAGGAGAAATCGGAAATGAAGGGCACAAAAAAAATAGCGGGCCTCGCGATCGTCGCGGCGCTTTTTCTTAATCTCGGTGTGGCTGGAAGCAGAGCCCAGGCGCAAGCCGCGCCCGCGGGCCAGGATGCGGCAGCTGCCAAGCCGCAGTACACCATGGCGGAATACAACTCCTATCAGGCCGCCGCCGCGGAGAAAAATCCCGCGCAGCAGGTGAAGGCGCTGGACGATTTTTTGTCCAAGTATCCGAACTCCGCGCTGGTCATTTATATTTACCCGCTTTATTACCAGGCGTACAGCCAACTTAAAAATTATCCGAAGGTAATTGAGAATGCCGACAAGGTCGTGGCCCTGGGCGATAAGGTTGACGCCGGCGCGCGTTACCAGGCCTTGTATGCTCGCGCTTTCGCGTACAACGCCATCATCGTGGATCCCGCGCAGGCTAAAACTGGCGCCACCGATGCAGCCCTGGCTAAAAGCGCGCTAGCCGCCGCCGTCGCCGGTCTGAAAGCGCTCGACGAAGTGAAGAAGCCGGACACCATGACGGACGACGCCTTCGCCACTCAGAAAAAGCAAATCCAAATTTATTTCAATGGTACTGCGGCGCAGGCGGCCGCGATTCAAAAAGACAACGCTTCGGCCATCACCTACTACAAAGCTGTGCTCGTGCTGAATCCCGACGACGCCATCACCAGTTACCGCCTGGGACTCGCCTACATGGCCATGACTCCGCCGCAGCAGATGAACGCCTTCTGGTCCATCGCGCGCGCGGTTACCGCCAAGGGAGCCACGCAGGCGCAGTCCGCCAAGGTGAAAGATTATTTGCGCAAACTGATCGTCAACTACCAGCAGGCCGCTTGCGACAACCTCACCGACGCAGAGCTGAACGAACTCCTGCAACTGGCCAGTACCTCGCCAACCGCGCCTGACAGCTACAAACTGCCAAGCGCCGATGACCTCACTGCGGCGCGCAAGGACATGACCATGAAGTCGGTGATCGCCGATTTGAAAGCCGGCGGCGACAAGGCCAAGGTAACCTGGCTGGCCGCCTGCGGCCTCGAATTTCCGGAAGTGCCGGGCAAAGTCTTTGAAGTCACGCCGGGAACGGATTTCGTGCAGCTCAAGGTTGCTTTCGTCACCAGCGAAGCGGAGTTTGACGCCGCCACCACGCCGGACTTGGACGTGAAAGTCGTCGGCCAACCCGAAGCCGGCAAGCTTGAGAAAAATGGTGCCGTTCACTTTACGGGCGCGCTGATCTCTTTCGACCCCGACCCGGCCTTCATGCTCCACTGGGATAAAGCCAAGGTGAAGGAAGACGATCTGCCCAAGGAAGGCCCGGCAAAGAAGCCAGCGGCCCGCCGCCCGGCAGCCAAGAAGCCTTCTTAGTCGCGGCTTCTGTAATGAATTGAGAAAACGGCTCCCTTAACCGGGAGCCGTTTTTGTTTTTCTTCACGCCGATGGGCGGAGGATTTTTTTTTGAGCGTTTACCTTCGCGAATGATATTCTCTGGAAAATCGCGAGGCTTCCGATGCTGGAACAACATCGCGCAGTTTTAGGTCTTTTGTTCCTCGTGACTTTCGCGGACGCAAGCTCGGCTAGCACACAGCTGGGCGCCGATTCCGGCGCCCAGCCACTGCGGGCAGGAATAAACGGAACGAGCTCGCCGCAGTGTGCTTACTGCCCGCAGCCGGCATATTCCGATGAAGCCCGCGCTGCAAACTACTCAGGGACGGTAATACTGGATGTGACGGTGACTGCCAGCGGAAAGGTAGTAGATCCAGTTGTGCTTCGAAACCCCGGCCTTGGGCTGGATAAGAAAGCGCTGAGCCAGGTCGGTAAATGGGAGATGAAGCCGGCCCTCGGGCCAAACGGCAAGCCTGTGGATTGCCGGGTACAAGTCGAAGTGACTTTCCATTTGTACCCGAACGCTTCCAGTCTCAACGATTCTAAGGCGGTTGCCGGCATCGCTATCACAATGGCAGTAGCGGCGGAAATGAAACTTGGATATCGTGGCGTGCTTCTCGGACACGAGGTTTATGAGCAGGGAACCAAGACGCCCAGCACGGTTCTAAGCCCTTCCGGCTGTACTATCGAAGATCGCGGTGTCAGTCCGCCTCTGAATGAAGAATTTTTCAGCGTTTCCGGATCCACGGCGTGCGTTGTAAACGCCGGTGAAGATGGCCGCGTGAACCGCATCTTGGTGGACTCCAGAAGTTCGGTTCCCAACGTAATCGAAACGTTTACAAAGAAATATGGTGCGCCGCGTCCAGGTCTATATCGTGTCAGCGACAATGGACCCGTTGATGCAACATTCTGGGCCTGGGAGGTCTACGATGAAAATGGGATACGCGTCAATAATCCATCGATTTCAATAGAGCCGAAAATACGGGCGAGTCAACGTAAGGATGAATACTCTGCATATGTCGAAATTGTGTTTCAACAATAGGGCCGTTCCCCAAACTTCAACGTTCATATTGGTTGTTTGCTGACCATACACGCGCGCATGTAGCGCGGGCACCTGAGTCTCCAGCGCTGCGACCGTATTTTTGCCGCTCTATTGTTAGTTGGTGCTTGGTGGAGTTGCTGGAGGAGTGTAGACCGCGGGCGCGTCGCGTCTCGGCGGCAGCGGCTTGGGGACTTTCTTTTTGGGCTTCTTGATTTCTCGTCTACCTGAATCTTTGTTTCCCATGTCAGTAGCTTGCCACAGGCGGTGCGTTGAAACAATTGTGCAATGAACACTGGAGGCGCGGGTGGGATTCGAACTCCGTAGCCCCTCTAAATCCATGTAACTTACTGATTTATCGCACCGCTAGAATCGCCAAAACCGCTACGGTCGCCCTAGTCGGGTACAGTGTAGGTACACATCTTACCCGATTTGGGATTCCTTTCGCTCCGTGCTTTCTCGGATCAGTCTTCTGTTCGACTGAGGCGGCCTCGTGAAAGGTTTAAGACGCAACGACCGCCATGACACGAACCACAACCAGGCGGCCGAGGTTCCTTCTTCGAACGTGACCTGCAAGTCTCCGCGCAGCCCATCGATACACTGCAGAATCATGCTGGCTTTGGTCTCGATCACGCCTTCCATCACGATCTTTCCTGCACCATTCATCACCGCAATCGAAATGCTTTCCTTGTGCACATCCATACCGATATACTTTTTGCTATCCATTGAGGGCGTTCCTTTCTGTCGGGGTTGCGGCAAGCACCCAAACCCTACTCCAAAAGGGGCGCCCTTTTATATTGCGTCGGGCGGTCTCAATAGGTCGACGCAACACTAAGCCCGACCCACCTTGCATTGAAAAGAAAAGCTAAAATCGCTCGGTAGGGCCAGACCAGCCGGAACGCTGCCTTGGCTAGGTTTTGATTGAGAACGGCCAAACAGATGGTCCTCCTGCGGAAGCATTGTCGAATCAATGCACTGGATGGTGTTGCATCGACCGGTTGAGCCGGCACGGGTAATCGGACATCTTTGCGATTTTGGTTTTATTGGTCATAAATCTTATGGCCCCAGACGCTCCTTTGTGTTCCTGAACAATTCACTTGTTTGGGGAGTGGTTCTGGGTGTAAGCAGGAGTCACTGAAAGGGTTGGGGTAGGCTCTAGTTCTCGGAGTTTCGCTGGTGAAATTCGTGGATTTCTCCGCAGATCCCTGGAAACCCGT
>JALYLI010000225.1 GCA_030774335.1 Acidobacteriota bacterium
CTCCCTTGGGCTGATGGATGAGCTAAGAGGCCAAGAACGGTGTTTCGCGCCAAAGTGAACGGCCATCTGACGCTGCACGGCATCAAGCGGCGTCACACCTTTGAATCGCAGGTCGTCGTCGGAAAGGATACCCTCCGATGCTCGGGAGACTTTCCAGTGAGGCAGACGCAGTCTGGCTTGCAAATCGCCTCTGTCGGTGGCGGCGCGATCAAGGTGAAGGATGACGTCAGGGTGTCTTTATACATTATTGCGCGCAAGTAGGAGCGTATGGACTCAGCGACCGGTGCAAAGGTGTCACCAGAAATTGTGGCCGTCCCATACACGATCGACCCGGCAAAAAGTCGATTCACAGTGCGCGCCTTCGCGACCGGTTTGCTGTCGGGGCTAGGGCACAATCCGATAATCGGAATTCGCGATTTTTCAGGGCGGATTAGCTTTACGCCGGACAACCTCACGGACACCTTCATGAACTTTACTGTCAAAGCGGACTCGCTCGCGGTGCAGAACGATGTTAGCGATAAAGATCGCCGCGAAATCGAGCGCATCATGAAAGCTGATGTGCTGCAAGTCCAACAATTCCCGGATGTCGAGTTTGAAACGAGGCAGGTCTCGGGAATGCGCATGGGGGAAACTCTGTATGTTGCGAAAGTTGAGGGCGACCTGTCGTTGCACGGTGTCACTCGTCGCCAGACAATCACCGCCCAGGTGATTCCCGGTGATGATAGCGTTCGCGCCTATGGTGAATTTGTGCTGAAGCAAACCGACTTCAACATCAAGCTCGTTTCCGTGGCCGGGGGTGCGCTGAAGGTCAAGGATGAGCTCAAATTTTCTTTTGATATCGTAGCCAGGAAATGAAATCAGGGCGTGGCGGGCTTTATGAATGGTAACGACAAATCGCACGAAGCGGGAGGATGCAGCATGTGTTTAGCCATACCGGGCAAGATCGTGGAGATTACCGCCGACGCCACGCATTCCGCGCTTGTTGATGTGGTGGGGGTGCGGCGAAGAGTGGATCTGGGCTTACTCCAAGAGGACCAGCCCAAGGCGGGCGACTGGGTTCTGATCCACGTCGGCTTTGCAATGAGCAAGATCAGCGAAGCGGAAGCCCTCGATCAAATGCAAACCCTGCAAATGCTCGGGGAGAGAGAAGCAGCGATGGAAGAAGTTCGAGGTTATGGCCTGGAAGGCGACGTGGAAAAAACAACGCAAGGCTGAGATCAAACATGAAATACGTAGATGAGTTTCGCGATCCCCATTTGATTATGAAATCGGCGGAAGAAATCCGCCGGCTGACAGACCCGCACCGGCATTACCGGATCATGGAAGTGTGTGGTGGTCACACCCATGCGATCTACCGCTTTGGATTGAAAGATGTGCTCCCCGAAAATATCGACCTTATTCACGGGCCGGGCTGCCCGGTGTGCGTTCTGCCAATGGGGCGGATTGACGACGGTTTATCGATCGCCGTGGATCCCAATGTTATCTTTGCAGCTTTTGGCGACATGATGCGTGTTCCCGGCGCCCATGGAAGTCCGCTGGAGCACAAGGCGCGAGGAATGGATGTGCGCATTGTTTATTCCCCGACAGATGCCATCAAGCTGGCCAAGCAGAATCCAGACAAACATGTAATGTTTTTTGCTATCGGATTTGAAACCACCGCGCCCTCGACAGCCCTGACTTTGCAGCGAGCAAAGACTGAAGGACTGGCAAATTTTTCGGTGTTCTGTAATCACGTGACAATTATTCCTGCGATCCGCGCCATCCTCGATTCGCCGGACATGCGCCTCGATGGATTCATCGGGCCCGGACATTGCTCTACGGTGATCGGTTGCCGTCCCTACGAGTGGATCTCGATGGACGAAGCCAAACCAATCGTTGTTTGCGGCTTTGAGCCTTTGGATTTGCTGCAATCCATCGTGATGTTGCTTCGGCAACTGAAAAATGGCGAAGCGAAAGTGGAAAATCAGTACAAGCGCGTTGTTCCGTGGGAAGGAAATCGCGCAGCGTTGCAAGCCATGCGTGAGGTATTCCAGCTGCGGCCGTATTTCGAATGGCGCGGCCTGGGATTTATTTCGCAGTCGGCGCTGCGCATTCGAGATTCGTACGCAAATTGGGACGCGGAGCGCCGCTTCAACGTTCCTGGAATACGCATCACCGATCCTAAGGCCGCGCAGTGCGGTGAAGTCTTGAAGGGCGTTTTGAAACCCGCGCAATGTAAGCTGTTCGCGCGGGAATGCACCCCGGAAAACCCAGTCGGAGCACTAATGGTGTCATCGGAAGGATCGTGCGCGGCGTTTTACAATTACGAGCATCGAAAGACCGTCGCGATCTCAAACGCAAACCTTACCAGCGTAATGTGAGCTAGACAAAAACAATGGACGACTTTGCCGGCAAGATCAGGTTCCGCGAACCACAGATCGAGATGGCGCATGGCGCCGGCGGCAAGGCGAGCAGAAGACTAGTGGAAGGATTGTTCGCTCCTCTCTTGTTCGGCGCCGCGACGGGCCCCTTGGGAGACGCGGCCCATATTCAAATCAACGGAACCAGAATTGCCATGACCACGGACAGTTTCGTGGTCAAGCCGCTGAGTTTTCCTGGCGGCTCCATCGGCGAATTGGCCATCAACGGCACGGTAAACGATTTGGCCGTCTCCGGCGCGAAGGCGGAAGCCATTGTTGTGACCTTTGTCCTGGAAGCCGGGTTGCCTACGAATATTCTGGAGGCCGAAGTTCGCGCGATGGGTAAAGCCGCGCAGCAAGTGGGCGTAGTGATCGCGGGCGGCGACACGAAAGTGGTTGAACATGGCAAGGCTGACCGTATGTATGTCACCACCACAGGTATTGGACGCCTGATCCCGGGCGTTGAAATTTCGCCCAAATCCGTCAAGCCGGGAGACAAAGTCCTTCTCTCGGGGCCCATTGGCGATCACGGAATCACCATCCTGTTGGCCAGGGGCGAACTCGATCTGGAAGCCGAGCTCTGTTCTGATACCCGTTCAGTTCTCCCGCTGGTACAGGCGGTCGTCCGGGAAGCGGGAGCAGGTGTGCGCTGGATGCGTGATCCGACGCGCGGAGGCGTGGCCACTTCGTTGAACGAATTGGCAAGAGACTGCGGGCTTGGAATCGTTCTGTCCGAAGAAAAAATTCCTGTGCGCGACACCGTTCGCGGTGCCTGCGAGCTACTCGGCCTGGACGCCTTGCACATTGCGAATGAAGGTCAATTCCTCGCGGTAGTTGCGGCCGATCATGCCGAATCTGCATTGCGCGTGTTGCAGGCGACGCCCGGCGGCGAAGAAGCAGTGATGATTGGCGAGGTTCGAGAGCGACCCGCTGGGACCGTTCTGGTTACAACGCTCTATGGCGGAACTCGCGTCGTAGATATGCTGGTCGGGGATCCCCTGCCCCGTATTTGTTAGGAATGAAGCCATGGCAACCGGGTGCGAATTGGGAACGCAGATCGAGCAGCGGTTGCTGGCGCGCAACGCAACCTTCGAAAAGTTTTTCGCGAAGGAAGCATTTCCCCTTGCTGAAGCTTGCCGTGAAATGTCCGAACGCTTTCTTCGCGGTGGGCGTTTACTCGCTTTCGGGCGCGGTCCTTATGCCACTGACGCGCAGCACGTTTCTGTCGAATTCGTACACCCGGTAATTGTTGGCAAACGAGCTCTTCCCGCGTTGGATCTTTCTCTTTTGTTCCGGCCCTGGCTCGAAGCACTCGTGCAACCGGAAGACATGGTAATGGGGTTCGGCCCGCCGGAAGGCGACCCGGAAGTCCGGTCGGCCTTGGAAGTGGCGCATGAGCGCCAAGCCATGACCTTCGCGCTCCCGGGAAACCGGGGGTCTTACTGCGTTTCACACGAGATGCACGACCCATTTTTGCATCAAGAAATGATCGAAATTCTTTATCACACGCTTTGGGAAACCGTGCACGTATTTTTTGACCATCACGAAATGGGTCATGAAGTCGGCGACGCCGGATTTTTGTATCCGTTCCTGGGTAAGGACAAGCAACAAACCATGGATGTGGTCACGGAAGTTGCGGCCTCGATCCAGATGAAAGTTCGGGACGATGCGCAACTCCGTGAACGCGTGGCGCATGAAGAATCCGAAAAGATCGGTAATGCCGCGATCGCGATGCATGACCGAATCCAGCGTGGTGGCAAACTGATTATCTTCGGCAACGGAGGCTCCGCGACCGACGCTAATGATTGGGCCCTCGATTGTGTTATGCCGCCCAGCGGATATGAACCTGTGCCTGCGGTTTCGCTTTCCATGGAGCCTGCCAATATTTCCGCGATTGCGAACGATGTCGGAACGGAATTGATTTTTTTGCGGCAGCTCATCGCCCACGCGCAGCCGAACGATGTTGCTGTTGCGATTTCCACCAGTGGCGGCTCGCGAAACATTGTCATGGCCATGGAGGAGGCACAAAAGCGAGGCCTGCTGACAGTAGCTTTGTTGGGCTACGATGGTGGCGAAATCCTGCGGCGGACACTGGCGGACTTCCCCTTGATCGTGCGGTCTGATTACATCCCGCGCATCCAGGAAGTGCAAGCCTCGATCTATCACATTATTCGGGAAGCGATGGAAGGGTTCGGAAATGTCTAAGCTCGAACTGTATGGCACCGCGAGCTGCCCGTATACGAGCGAGATGCGCGAATGGCTCGAATGGTCGGGCAAGCAATTTGTGGAGTTCGACGTGGAATCGGATGAGGAGGCGCGGTCGCGCATGCGGGCCTTGGCGACGGCGCCACACACCGTCCCGATTCTGGTGGAAGACGGCAAAGTAACGCGGGTTGGCTGGCAGGGCCGCGGCTGCCTCCTGTCGACGAAATAAACTCATGGCGCGTGCTTATTCCATCGAGATTCGCGGAGTGGTGCAGGGCGTAGGATTCCGTCCGTTCGTTTACCGGCTGGCGCGCGAGAACGGATTGACGGGCTGGGTACTGAACGCCGAAGGTGGGATCGAGATCCACCTGGAAGGAGAGGAACAATCTCTGCAGGTTTTTCTGGAAGCATTAAAGAAGCCGCCCCCTGCCGCTTCTATCGTAACTTTACGGGTGGTTCCTACAGAGTCGGCTGGGCTCACGGACTTCAGCATTCGCTCCAGCAAGCGGAATCAAAAACCGACGGTCCGTGTGTCGCCGGACTTACCGGTTTGCGACGACTGCCTTCGCGAGCTTTTTGATCCCCACGATCGACGCTACCAATACCCTTTCATAAATTGCACCAATTGCGGGCCGCGCTACACCGTAATTCGAAGCCTGCCGTATGACCGCTCCACCACCACTATGGCCCAGTGGCCTCTCGATGAGTATTGCGCAACGGAATATGACGATCCTGAAAACCGGCGCTTCCATGCTCAGCCGGTGGCTTGCCCCCAGTGCGGGCCCCATTATTTCTTCCAGCTGGGCGACGACGTACTGCGCGGAGACGCCAGGATAATCCAGGAAGCAGTACAATTCCTTCACGCAGGTAGGATCCTGGCGGTGAAAGGACTGGGCGGCTATCACCTAGTCTGCGATGCGACAAATGTTGAGACCGTCGGGCGGCTGCGCACGCGAAAATATCGCAAAGAAAAACCGTTTGCGCTGATGGTCAAGGACATTGCAGCCGCCCGCGAATTGGTTCAGCTCGACAAGGAATCCGAAGAGTTGATGAAATCGCTGGCGCGCCCGATCGTG
>JALYLI010000226.1 GCA_030774335.1 Acidobacteriota bacterium
TGCGGGTCAACGGCGAAAAGCCACTTGGGCTTGGTGGCATCGGCGAGGGCGACGCGGCCGAGTTCCAAGCCGACGCAAGCGAGGAGTGGGGCCATTTCCCAGGACGGCTGCGCGCGGCGCAGGAGGCGGACTACGGCACGAGGAATGTTGAGAAAAGTGAAGGGGCCAAAATTCCAAATGTCTTCTTTATTGGGGATGGCCTGGCGGATGAGACCGCCGAGAAGTCCCGCGGTTGAGGCCGCGGGCATGGCGAGCCATTCGTGGCCCATAAGCGCGGGAATGGTAATGATAGCCCCTCCGATGGGGCCCACCACGCGGCCCCCGAGGAGACCCATCAAGAAGGCCCCTTCGAGAGAAAGATCGGCGAATCGGTACGGATAGCCGACGAGGCGCAGCGTGACGCCGAGGATGAGCGGGGGCGTCATGAACAGCATCAATTTCAGTTTCTGGTCGGGGTCGCGCTCTTCGGTGAAGAGCACGCGACGAAAAGTGTTCCAGCGCGCGAGGAGCGCGGCGATGGAAGAGGCCACGCCCACTTTCAGCAGCAGGGTGAAGAGCAGGTCGCGGACTGAGGTAGCTGTATCCATTTGTACGGTCGAGTTGCGGGACTTTGCTTACGCTAAGCTAATGCTACGCGGGAAGTAAAGTGTGTAGCGTGATTTTGTGTGTGGGCATCCAATGTTGCGGTGGCCGCTGTTATAATTTGCGACTTCATGATGACGACGAAAAAATCCAGGCCTAAGAAGACTTTTAATAAGAAACGTGCGGCGTTGAAGATGGTGGCGGAGGCAAAGCTGCCTACGCGGTTTGGGGATTTTACGGTTTACGGGTTTACGGGCGATGGTCCATTGGAGGAGGCGGTAGCGCTGGTGCGCGGCAACTTGAAAAGTAACGGCGCGCCGCTGGTGCGCGTGCATTCGCAATGCTTTACGGGAGACACGCTGGCTTCGCTGCGCTGTGACTGCCGCGCGCAACTGGAAATGTCTCTGCGGGAAATTGCGAAGGCGGCTTCGGGCGTACTGATTTATTTGCCGCAGGAGGGGCGCGGGATCGGGCTGATGAATAAATTGCGCGCGTATCAACTGCAGGACGGCGGGATGGATACCGTGGAGGCGAACGAGAAGCTGGGGTTTGCGGCGGACTCGCGCGACTACGAATTCTGCGCGGAGATTTTGAAATGGCTGGGGGCGCGAAGGATTCGATTGCTTTCGAATAATCCCGAGAAGGTGCGTCAACTGGAGAGCGCGGGGATCACCGTTGTGGAGCGAGTGGCGTGCCAGCCGCGGATTGAGAAGCGTTCGCGCGCGTATTTGAAAACGAAAAAATCAAAAATGGGGCATCTGCTGAAAGGCCTCTGAGTGTGCACACTAGCCGCCGCCTACGAAGTGGACGATTTCGTAGCGGTCGCCGGACTGCACGGTGGTTTCATTCCACTGCGGGCGCGGGAGAATTTCGAGGTTACGTTCGATGGCGACGCGACCGGTGGGCAGATTGAGTTGCCGCAGGAGATCGGCAACCGTAGCGCCCTGAGGCGCCTCGCGGCGTTCGCCGTTTATTGTGATGGCTACAGAAGTTTCCACGTGACGATTATAACGCAGTGATGAAGCGGCGGCGCAGACCGCGAGCACACCGGCGTGCTGCATCCCTCGGAAAATCCTTATTTAACTGACCGGCACGCGCTGGCGCGCACGCAATTGAAAGCGCAGTTGGCCGCGCGCATTGCCGCGGGTGGTTTCGATTAGCAGCTCCGCGTTCGGCGCCGTCAGGCGTGGCATGTCAAAGGCGAGCTGAGCTTCACCGCGGTCGTCGGATTCCGCGAAGAAATTGGCGGGCTCGGCGGCGCCGGATACCGAGGCGGTGACTTTCGCGTCGCTGAGGGGATTGGCTTTTGAGTCGGTGATGCGAAGATGCAGAGTCGCGCGCTTCCCTGCCAGCCAAGTTTTTGCGTTCACCAATTCGATTGCGAGTATTTCGGGCGGCGGTGCGTTTGCTCCAGACGGGGCCGGTGTGTTTAAGGTTGCCGCCGGCGCTGGCGCTGGCGCGGCGGGTTGCGGCGGAGTGGACGGCGGGAGAGACAACGCGCCGGTGCGAATTTCTTCGAGGACCTGGCGATGCTGCTCGTCGAGACGCAGCTTGAGGGCTTCTTCGCGGTCGGGATTGAGGGGCACGAGGTCGAGGTAATTGTTGGTGCGGCGATGCAGAACGCGGCCGCCGCCGTATACGGTGGTATCAATCAGGGCGCTGGCGGTGCCGGCGTCTTCTGTCTGCACGTGGTATTTGGACTTGCCCACACTAACATTTGTGTTATGACCGAAAATCATGGCGAGGGGCCCCGATTTATGCGCACTGTTCAAAACTTCCGACAATAAAGATTATAAAGAATGTTCATGAAGATTTGACCGATTGGTGGTCGAATCGTTATTATAACGCTTCGCTTATGGGCGGTTCCGACCTACATAGTTACGCTCCGCTTTTAATACACCTGCTGACCGCGGTGGTGCTGGCCGGCGCGCTGACAGGTGTCTCGGTATTAGTTGGATGGCGCAGACCAAACCGTGTAAAACAACAACCTTATGAATGCGGCGTGGAGCCCACGGGCGATGCGCGCCAACCTTTCTCGGTACGATTTTACCTGGTGGCCATGGTGTTTATTTTGTTCGACGTGGAAGCCATTTTTCTGTACCCGTGGGCATATATTTTTCGCAGTTTGCGGTGGTACGGCTTTGTGGAGATGATGATTTACATCGGGATCCTGCTGGTCGGTTACCTGTACCTCTGGAAAAAAGGCGCCTTGGACTGGCAAAAGTAAGCGCGCTGGGGATCGGAAAAATTGACGGAGATTTCCAAACAGGACGCCAAGGTTGTAGGCGGACGTTTGTCGTCTGTCGACCAACTGCGCGCGTGGGACGCGAAGGCCGTCGCAGAAGTGGTGGAATATCGCGGCGAAACTACGGTGCTGGTGCCCCGCGAGTTGCTGCGAGCCACGGCGGCGCGTTGTCGTGACGAGATGCAGTTTAATTTGCTGACGGATGCTACCTGCCTGGACCGCCATCCCTTCGAACCGAGATTTGAAGTCGTGTATCAGTTGGTGGCCATCGCGCGTCCAGAAAAATTGCGTTTGAAAGTGCGCCTCTCCGGCAAGGACGCGGTGATTGATTCTCTCGTGCCGGTGTGGCCGGGAGCGAACTGGCTGGAGCGCGAAATTTTTGATTTGTTCGGGATTCATTTCAACGGGCACCCGGACTTGCGGCGCATCGTGCTGCCGGACGACTGGGAAGGCTATCCGCTGCGGCGGGATTATCCGGTGGAAGGTTTCCGGGATATTCCGGTGATGCCGCTGGGATTCACTAAGAGATCCGTATGAGCACGGTAGAGACAGCGGTCGGCACAGCAAAAACGATGGTCCTTAATATGGGGCCGCAGCACCCGTCCACGCACGGGGTACTGCGCATTTTGCTGGAGCTGGACGGCGAGACGGTGGTTAAAGCGGTGCCGGACTGCGGCTATCTACATACCGGGATCGAGAAATCGTGCGAAGACAAGACCTATTCGCAGGCTATCACGCTGACGGATCGCATGGATTATCTGAATCCGCTGGGCAACAACCTGGTTTACTGCATGGCGGTGGAGAAGTTGCTGGACCTGGAAGTTCCGAAGCGCGCGCAGTATATCCGCGTGATGATGGTGGAGCTGCAAAGGATTTCTTCCCACTTGGTGTGGCTCGGAACGCACGCGATCGATTTGGGTGCGATGACGGTGTTTCTGTATTGCTTCCGCGAGCGCGAAGAGATTTTGAAAATTTTCGAAATGTTCGCCGGACAGCGGATGATGACCAGCTACATTCGCATCGGCGGGGTGGCGTTGCAGCCGCCCGCGGGGTGGCGGCAGGCCATTGACCGATTTTTGAAGTACATGCCCAGCCGTGTGGATGAGTACGAAACGCTGCTCACGGAAAACCGCATCTGGATGGGCCGCACCAAGAATATCGGCTACATCACCGCGGAAGATGCGCTGGCGCTGAGCATGACCGGGCCGACCATCCGCGCGGCGGGAATTCCTTACGACAACCGCAAACTGTTTCCGTATTCGAGCTACGAGGAGTTTGAATTTGATATTCCCACGCGCACGGATTCGGATTGCTTCGCGCGATACATGATTCGCGTGGCGGAGATGCGCGAGAGCCTGAAGATTGTGCGGCAGGCCATGGACAAGATTACGGACGAAGGCGCGATCAAGAGCGACGCACCGGGAATCGTGCCGCCCCAGCGCGAGAAGATGAAGACGGAGATGGAAGCGCTGATTTATCACTTCAAGATTTTTACGGAAGGATTTTCTCCGCCGGCAGGAGAAGCTTTCGTAACGGTGGAATCTCCTCGCGGAGAATTGGGCTGTTTTATCGCCAGCGATGGTTCGCCGAAACCGCTGCGGGTGCATTTCCGCTCGCCGTCGTTCATCAATTTGCAGGCGTTGCCGAAACTGGTGGAAGGGCAACTGATTTCAGACGTGATTGCGTGCATTGGGACGATTGATATCGTACTGGGCGAGGTGGACCGCTAGATGAAATTGCAAATGTCCTCCCAACTTACCGCGCGGTTGGAAAAGCTGCAGAACGCGTATCCGGTGAAGCGCAGCGCGCTGATTCCCATGGCGATGTACGCGCAGGACGAGCTCGGCTACATCAGTGATGAATTGATCGCGGAAATCGCGCGGCGGCTGGAACTGCACACCGTGCAGGTAGAGGAGACGCTCGAGTATTACTCCATGCTGCATCGCAAGCCCATGGGTAAATACCACGTGCAGGTGTGCACCAACGTGGCGTGCATGCTGCGCGGTGGAACTGAATTGCTGGATCGCGCAAAAAAGCGCCTGGAGATCGGGCACAAGGAAACTTCCGAGGACGGTATATTTTCGCTGGAAGAAGTGGAATGCATCGGGGCGTGCACCGGGGCTCCCGCGATGCAGGTGAACTACGATTTTTACGAAAATCTGACGCCGCTGAAATTTGATCGCATTATTGAGTCTCTGGATGGCGGGCGGCGGCCCGATCCCGAGCCGGTAATTTCCGGCGCGCTGCACCAGCGCGAAAAGGGCGAGATCCCGGTAATCAGTAAACGCTGGGGCATCGCGGATTCGACGAAGATTGATGTCTTTTTGCAGAACGACGGCTACAAGGCGCTGGAAAAAGCGCTGAAGCAGATGACGCCGGAAGCAATCATCGATGAGATGAAGAAATCGAACCTGCGTGGGCGCGGCGGCGCGGGGTTTCCGACAGGCATGAAGTGGTCTTTCGTGCCGAAAGATTCTCCGAAAGCGAAATATGTGATTTGCAACGCCGACGAATCGGAGCCGGGAACGTGCAAGGATCGGCCGCTCATGGAACTGGACCCGCACCAACTGATTGAGGGCATGATCATTGCGGGGCGGGCGATTGGATCGCACCAGGGATTTATTTATATTCGCGGCGAATACCGCTACGTGCTGGACATCGTGCAAAAGGCGATTACGGAAGCATACGGGCGCGGTTACCTGGGGAAAAATATTCTGGGTTCGGGCTTCGATTACGATTTGCTGATTCATACCGGCGCGGGCGCTTACGAGTGCGGTGAAGAATCGGCGCTGATGGAATCTTTGGAAGGCAAGCGTGGCTATCCGCGCATCAAGCCTCCCTTCCCTGCTGTGGTTGGCCTTTACGGATGCCCGACGATTATTAATAACGTGGAGACGTTGAGCGCGGTGCCGGCAATTATTCTGGGCGGCGGCGAAGCGTACGCAAACCTGGGCACGCCGAAAAATGGCGGGACACGCTTGCTGTGCGTCGCGGGACACGTAAACAAGCCGGGCATTTATGAAATTCCGCTGGGCATGAACATGAAGGAATTTATTTACGGCATGGCCGGCGGGATTACCGGCGGAAAGAAACTGAAGGCGGTAATTCCGGGAGGCAGTTCTTGCCCGCTGCTGACCGCGGACGAAATTGACATTCCCATGGATTACGATTCGGTGGCCAAAGCCGGTTCCATGTTGGGCTCTGGC
Source organism: Acidobacteriota bacterium (assembly GCA_030774335.1). Taxonomy (GTDB): domain Bacteria; phylum Acidobacteriota; class Terriglobia; order Acidiferrales; family UBA7541; genus Acidiferrum. The sequence goes on from JALYLI010000226.1 coordinate 6,034, forward strand.
GGCATGGTGGTGATGGATGAAGACTCCTGCATGGTGGATATGGCGCGGCGCATCATGCATTTTTACGCGCATGAATCGTGCGGCTGGTGCATTCCTTGCCGCGAAGGCACCACCTGGCTGCGCAAGATGCTGGAGCGCCTGCACGCCGGATATGGACGCACGCAAGACATCGATATGATCGGCGAGCTTTCGAAAAATATTCTGGGGCGCAGTTTCTGTCCGCTGGGTGACGCCGCGGCGATGCCGACGATCAGCATCGTGCAAAAGTGGCGCAACGAGTTTGAAGATCACTTGCATGGACGGTGCGCGTACAAATCCGCCGAGGCGCTGGTGGGTTCTCGATAGGCGAATGACCTTACTCAATGGCTGATCAAAAACTTGTCACGCTGAAGATTAACGACCGCGACGTGCAGGTGTCGCCGGGGACGCTGGTGATCGAAGCGACGCGGCGCATCGGCACGGAAGTGCCCTCGTTCTGCTACTACCCAGGCTTGTCACTGCAGGCCGCTTGCCGCATGTGCCTGGTGGAAGTGGAAAAGATGCCCAAGCTGCAAACCGCGTGCACGTTGGTGGCGACCGAAGGCATGATCGTGCGCAGCAACACCGAGCAGGTGCGCAACGCAAGAAAATACATGCTGGAATTTTTGCTGACCAATCACCCGCTGGATTGCCCGGTGTGCGACAAGGGCGGCGAGTGCGAGCTGCAGGACATGGTTTTCCGCTACGGCGCGGACAGCAGCAGGTTTATCGAAGAGAAAATTCACCGGCCGGAAGAAAAGTGGTCGGAACTGGTGTACTACGATGCGCCGCGCTGCATTTTGTGCTTCCGCTGCGTGCGCGTGTGCGATGAAGGCATGGACGTGAAGGCGTTGGGCGTGGGCATGCGCGGCGCCAACAGCGTGATTATTCCCAACCATGGCGATCACCTGGAATGCGAAGAATGCGGCATGTGCATCGACATTTGCCCGGTAGGCGCGCTGACCAGCGGGACGTACCGCTACAAGACGCGGCCCTGGGAAATGCAGTACCCGTCCACGATTTGCACGCATTGCTCGAACGGCTGCAAGACCACTTTGAGCGTGCGCAATCATGAAATCATGCGTTCGAACAATCGCGACCTGTCGGGCATCAACAAGGATTTCCTGTGCGTGAAGGGGCGATTTGGTTTTGATTTCACCAAGCATCCGGAGCGCATCAAGCAGCCCTTGGTGCGGCGCGGCACGGAATTGTTTCCAGTTTCGTGGGAGGAAGCAGCACAAACCGTGGCGACACGGCTCAAACAGGTTCACGACACCGGCGGGAAAGACGCGATCGGGTTTATCGGTTCGAATCGTACCAGCAATGAAGAAAATTATTTGTTCCAGCGGCTGGCGCGGCAAACGTTCGGGACAAACAACGTGGATCATCACCGCACGGTGGATTACACCGGCCTGGTGACGGCGCTGGGCGAGCGTGCGCACGACTCCATGCTGACGATGGAGGAGTTGTACCAGTCAAAAGCGGTTCTGGTGATCGGGAACGATCCAACGAATCAGAATCCGCTGGTGGCGTGGCAGATCCGTTCGGGTATTCGTCACTTCGGAACAAAGCTTTTCATTATTAATGCCAACGAGATCAAGCTGGCCCGTAAAGCCAAACACTTTGTGAAAGTCGCGGCGGGCCACGAGGGTGGCGCGATTCGCTGGCTGGCTCGCGGCGAAGGATTACTGGCGCCGGAGATGGTCGAACAGCTGACATCGTTGAAAGCGGCTCTGGAAGCGGAGTCGGATGTCGCCATTGTTTTTGGCGAAGAAATTTCCGGCGCGGCCATTTCGCAGCTGGTGAATTTCGGTTCGAAGCTGCCGGGGAAAACGCGCTACATGGCGCTGGGCGATTACGCGAACTCGCGCGGGGCGGCAGATATGGGAGTGCTGCCAGATCGCTTGCCCGGATACGCGTACACCGACAATGCCGGCGCGCGGGAAATGCTGGAGAAAATCTGGGGCGGAGTCATACCCTCGGCCGCGGGCATGACCGCGCCGGAGATGGTGGACGCGGCGCAATCGGGAAAATTGAAAGCGCTGTACGTGATGGGCGCGAATCCGCTGGCGCATTTCGGGACGCTGGGATACGGGCGCGGAAAAGCGCAACTGCTGGTGGTGCACGAAATGTTTTTGACGGAAACGGCTAAGCAGGCGGACATTGTTTTTCCAGCCGCCTCGGCGTACGAAAAAAACGGGACGGTCACCAATACCGCCGGCGAAATCCAGATGCTGCGCAAGGGCGTGGAAATTATGGGTCCGCGATCGGATTTCGATTTGTTGAGGATCGTATCGCACCAACTGGAAAAGCTGGGGCTGGGAAAAGCGTTCCACTACAAGAATCCCGCGGCGGTGTTGGAAGAAATTCGCAAAACGGCGCCGGGATATGACGTGCATCCTGCGGGATTGCTGAAGGGCGAAGCCGAGCCGACGCGTCTGGGCTTCAGCAGAAACGGGCACGCGCCGTATGACGTGCCGGTGGGGCTGATACGCTCCGCTCACGACACACTATTTACGAGCGGAACGCTGGGAAAATTCTGCACCATGATGGAATCGCTGCCGGAAGCCGAGGCGGAAGCAAACTCGTGAACGATTTTTTGATGGCGCACGGATGGCTGATCGTCACGGTGGTTAAAGTGGCGCTGATGATGTTTATCGTGCTGACCGTGAATGCTTACCTGACGTGGTTCGAGCGCAAGCTGGTGGCGCATATTCAATCGCGCTGGGGTCCGCACCGCGTGGGGCCGCACGGTTTGCTGCAGCCGCTCGCGGACGGCGTGAAATTTCTTTTCAAAGAAGATCCGACTCCCGCGGGTGTGGACCGCTTTGTTTATTTTCTGGCGCCGCTTTTGTCGCTGGCGCTGGCGCTGACTTCCATCGCGATCATTCCATTTGGGCCGAACCCGCTGCCCTGGAAAATATTGGGGCAGGACGTTTACCTGGGAATTCTACCGCCCGATGTGAACATCGGGATTCTGGCGCTGTTCGCTATTACCGCCCTGGGGGTGTATGGAGTAGCACTAGCGGGTTGGTCTTCCAACAGCAAATATCCGCTGCTGGGGGGATTACGTAGCTCCGCGCAGATGATCAGCTACGAACTGGCGTTGACGCTTTCGGTGGTGGGTGTGCTGCTGATCGCCGGCACTTTTAACCTCACGGAAATTATCAACAATCAGACGAGCCGCTACGGAATTCTGGGCTGGAACATCTTTCCGCAGTTTTTGGGCTTCCTGTGTTTCTTTATTGCCGCGGTGGCGGAAACGAATCGCGTTCCGTTCGATTTGCCCGAAGCGGAGTCGGAGCTGGTCGCGGGATTCCACACCGAGTATGCGAGCTTCAAATTCGCGATGTTCTTTATCGCGGAATACACCAGCATGATCACGGTGTCCAGCTTGTGCGCGATTTTGTTTTTTGGCGGATGGCTGTCGCCCTTCCCCCCCACGTGGACGTGGACCTATTATTTGCCTACGCTGATCCTCTTGCCGTTTGGGGCCTGGGTCATCTGGGACGGAATCCACTACGAGACAATTTTTGGAAAGATTATTCTGCCGGGAGTGGGCGCGGTGATGTGCATCATCGCCATCGCGCTGATCGCGTTTCCGGCGTTGAACGGTTTTATCCAGGCGCCCTTCTGGCTGTTGTCGAAGATTTTTGTGTTCCTGTTTGTCTACGTATGGATGCGCGGAACTTTGCCGCGATTGCGCTATGACCAGTTGATGGCGTTCGGATGGAAGATGCTGCTGCCAGTGGCTATCGCCAACGTAGTGTTCACCAGTTTCGCCATTTTGCGCTGGGGCGGGATTCGATGACGCCGCAGCTGGTGGTTTTTTTTGTGCTGGCGGCGCTGGCGGTGGGCGGCGCGCTGAGCCTGATTTTTCAAAAGCACCCCATTCACAGCGCGCTGTCGCTGATCGTGGTGATGGTGTCGCTCGCGGGATTATACCTGCTGATGGGCGCGGAATTTGTGGCCGCGGTGCAGATTATTGTTTACGGCGGCGCGATCATGGTGCTGTTCGTGTTTGTGATCATGCTGCTGAACGCCGGGATAGAAGAACACACCAGTATTTCCAAATTCGCGGGATTTCCGGGAATGCTGCTGGCGTTTGCGCTGACGGGATTCATCGCCGCGACGATTGCGCGTTCGACAGACAGCGTGCAGGCGACCACGCAGCCGGGGGACATGGCGTCCACGCGCGATTTATCCACGATGATTTTCAGGGATTTTGTGTATCCCTTCGAGCTGACTTCCTTCTTAATCCTAGTCGCTGTGCTGGGAGCCATCGTGCTGGCGCAGCGGGAGAAAGC
>JALYLI010000227.1 GCA_030774335.1 Acidobacteriota bacterium
ATCGGCGATGATGCGCAGGGAAGCGTCCGACACGGAATTCTGCCCGTGACGTGCGCCGGTAAGTTCGGAAGCGCGTTGAATCAGCGGCAAAAATAAATCCGTATCGAAATTGCTGAGCTTGCCTTGAATCACGGCGGCCAGGCGTTCGAGGCCAGCGCCCGTGTCGATGGAAGGTTTCGGCAGCGGAGTCAGCGCCCCGGAGGCATCGCGATTGAATTGCATGAAGACCAGATTCCAGATTTCCACGTAGCGGCCGCAGTCGCAAGGGAACTGGCAATTGGCGTGACCCTCATCGGAAGCGATGGCTCCCATGTCGAAGTGAATTTCGCTGCACGGTCCGCATGGCCCGGTATCGCCCATGGCCCAGAAATTTTCTTTCAGGCCGGGTATAGGCACGACGCGCGCGGCGGGAACGTTTTGTCCCAGCCACAGTTTTTGCGCCTCTTCGTCAACGCCGAGAGTTGTGCCCGGCGCGACTTCCGCGCCGCCGAAAACCGTGACATACAATTTGGCCTTGTCGATGCCAAAGCAGTTCATCGCGGTGATCAGTTCCCACGCATAAGCAATCGCGTCTTTCTTGAAGTATTCTCCAAAAGAAAAATTGCCCATCATTTCAAAAAAAGTGTGGTGGCGCTTGGTGAAGCCCACGTTTTCCAAATCGTTATGCTTTCCGCCGGCGCGCACGCATTTCTGCGCCGTGGTCGCGCGTTTGTAATCGCGTTGTTCCTGGCCGAGAAAGACATCCTTGAATTGATTCATTCCCGCGTTGGTGAAGAGCAGAGTGGGATCGCCGTGCGGCACCAGCGAACTGCTGCGCACGATGCGGTGCCCGTTGCTTTCGAAAAACTTCAGGAAAATGGCGCGGATTTCGTTGCCGGTCACGTAAGCCTCAGTTTCTCAGGGAAGCGTCAAAGCATTATCGCAGAGGTGTAAAGACCCACCAAGAGACCCGCGTCAGGAGAAGTCAAAAAAACGACTATATTCAAGCCACCGACTCTCTAACGTTTGCAATCTACTTTTCGTACGGCCAGGGCAGTGATTTCGACCGAAGTGGGCCGACGCTTTTTCCTGTTCTTCGCTCGTGCGAAGGAGTTGGCCCACGCAGCGGCGGAATCTCTCTTCGATTTATCGCGCAAGCCAAAGCATACGCATCAAATAGTTTCGAAACGTTACGCTACGCGGATTCCTCATCCACAGCGTTTTCGATCGCGGGCACGTCTTCGCGCGTCACTGCTCGCAGTTCGTTGCGCACGATGTCGGAAGGGAAGCCCGCGCGCAGCAGGCTGCGGAACAGGGAAGCGATCTTGCGGTCGTCAATTTCGCCGCGAAATGATTTCAGCTTTCTCTCGATACGCTGGCGCACCACCGCGCGCTGGTCGGTGTCTTTCGCGGATTCCTCCAGCGCCGTATCGATGTGCCGGCCGGGAATCCCGCGCGCCCGCAACTCCCGCGCAATCCGAAATTTTCCCTGCTTGCGAATTTCCGCGCGCTGGCGTGTAAATTGTTTGGCATAACGCGCGTCATCAATCATGCCCTGGCGCTTCAGGCGGTCAAGCACCGACTTGATCATGCTCTGGTCGTCGCTGCGTCGCTCCAGCGATTTCTTCATTTCATGCACGGAGTGTGCCCGGCGCATCAGCGCGCGCACCGCGCTCTCGTACAGTTCCGGCTCGGATTCCAATTTTCGTGGCGCGCGAAACATACCGCGAGCATAGAAGGGCGCGCGACGGGAAGCAAGCGCGCCTAGAACATGCGCGAGTCGCCCAGCCACAAAGCCCGCGCCATGCTGTCCACTGAGTGGATTCGCCCCGGACGATCTGCGATTCCTTTCTCCGCAAATTGTTCGCGATGAGCCCACGGGGTTTCAGTGTACAATTCCGGCACTTGCTGTTGAATGGTGATTCATGAGTCCAGCACAAACTCCAAACGTCTGGGTTCCCGTCTGCTGCGACCGCGTCATGCGCTACAACATGTTCGTGCCAAAAGACGGCTCCGCGTACGGCACGATGTTCTGCACGGTTTGCAGCAAAAATGTCACTTTTGAATTGGAATCACTTCTGGACTTGAACGCGTACGGAGAAGGTTCTCGCGTACTCAATGTGTTGGGCTCGCCGAAACCGCCAAAGACGGACAGACCAAAAGCCGCCGGTGAAGCCCGTCTTAAGGATCAGACCCTGTAATTTGAATCGCCGGCTTTAACCACGGGCTCGCCAATGATTGACGGGACCATCTCTCACTATCGCATCCTTGAGAAACTCGGCGCAGGCGGCATGGGTGTGGTCTACAAAGCCCTGGACACCCGCCTCGATCGCCTGGTGGCTCTGAAATTTCTGCCGGATAACCTGGAGCAGGATGCCCAGGCTTTGGAGCGCTTCCGCCGTGAAGCGCACGCCGCTTCCGCTCTCAATCACCCCGGCATTTGCACCATCTATGACGTGGGGGCAGAAGATCTCCGTTCCTTCATCGCCATGGAATTCATCGATGGCGAAACTCTCAGTCAATATATCCATCGCCAGCCCCTCCCGGTTGGGCAGACCCTGGAGATCGGGATTCAGATCGCCGACGCTCTGGATGTCGCGCACACGCAAGGCATCATTCATCGGGACATCAAGCCTTCTAATATATTTGTAACCAAACGCGGCCAAGCCAAGGTTCTGGATTTCGGTCTAGCCAAACTTCTTCCTAAAGGGCTTTCCCAACTCGGTTCCGAAGACGCATATTCCAAACAAGGGCAGGAAGCTGTTTCCGTTGTCGGGGTCATCAGTGGTACCCCCGCGTACATGTCGCCGGAACAAATTCGCGGCGACGACCTCGATCCGCGCACGGACATTTTCGCTCTGGGCCTACTGCTCTACGAAATGGCTACCGGGAATCAGGCCTTCGGAGGAAAGACCGGGGGCGTGATTATCGAATCCATCCTCACGCGCGCTCCCGTTTCCATTCGAGTTGCAAATCCCGAAATTCCGTTGAGACTGGAAGAAATTATTAGTCAATGTCTGGAGAAGGATAGAGCACTGCGCTACTCCAGCGCCGCGGCGGTTCGCGCAGATTTGCAGCAGCTCAAACGCGACACGGAATCCGGGCAAATAACTCGAACTCAGACGGTCATACCCGCCGCGCCCGGCCTCCACCGCTACGGGTGGAAAAAACTAGCAAGTGCGGCCGCCCTGATTGTGGCCGCCTTAGTTATGACAGGTTGGCTCTACAACACGCGGCGTGCGCACGCCTTGAGCCGCATGGACACAGTTGTTCTCGCGGACTTCAGCAACAAAACCGGCGACGCCATTTTCGACGACACCCTCCGCCAGGGACTGGCAGCGCAACTCCAGCAATCACCATTTTTGAGCCTGGTTTCCGAGCAGCGCATTCAACAGACTTTGCGGCTCATGGGCCAGCCTGCTGACACCAAGCTCACACCGGCCATCATCGGCAGTCTCTGCCAGCGTGTCGGAAGCAAAGCGTATTTAAGCGGTTCCATTTCCGCTCTCGGCAGCCAATACGTTATCGGTGTGAACGCAGTGAATTGTCAGACCGGCGATTATTTGGCGCAGGAACAGATTACCGCTAGTGGAAAAGAAAATGTCCTCAAAGCTTTGGGTGAAGCTTCGACAAAATTGCGCGAAAAACTTGGAGAGTCTCTTAAGACCGTCGAGAAACTGGACACTCCCATCGAACAGGCCACCACGCCTTCTCTCGAGGCGCTGCAAGCTTACAGTTTGGGCCGAAAAACCATGCAGGCCAAAGGAGACTACCCTGGCGCCGTGCCCCTGCTGAAGCATTCCATCGAGCTCGATCCCAAATTCGCCATGGCCCACGCCATGGTGGGAACCGCGTACCATAATCTTGGCGAAAAAAAGTTGTCGGCGGAGAGTACCCGCAAAGCCTATGATCTTCGGACTCGCGTCAGCGAGTGGGAAAAGTTTTATATTGAGTCCCACTACCATCACTTCGTCACCGGCGATATGGAGAAGGCCCGGCAGGCTTATGAGCTCTGGGCGCAAATATATCCGCGGGAGCCCGTGCCGGCCACCAACCTGGGCGTCATCTATCAGAGTCTCGGTCAGCACGAAAAATCTCTGAGCGAATTTCGCCAGGCCCTCGTTCTGAGCCCTTCGGATAGCGTGAATTCCGACAATCTGGTGGTCACGCTTGTTCATTTGAAACGTTTTGACGAAGCTCGTACTGCCGCGGACGAAGCGTTGTCAAAGAATCTCGATTCCGCCAATCTGCGCCTCCATCTTTATGAACTTGCTTTCCTACAGAACGATTCTGCAGGGATGTCGCAGCAAGTCGCATGGTCCTCGGGCAAACCCGGAAAAGAAAACCTCATGCTTTTCGTGGAAGCCGATACCGCCGCTTATTATGGAAAACTCGCCAGCGCGCGCGATTTCTCACGTCAGGCGGCCACCTCCGCGAGCCACGCGGGGGAAAAAGAAATGCAGGCAGGTTGCGAAGCTGCGGCCGCCCTTCGGGAAGCGCTCTATGGAAATGCCGCGGAGGCTCGCAAACATGCGGTCAGTACACTGGCAAGCTCAAACGGGCGCGATGCGCAATACGTGGTGGCCTTGGCGCTCGCTTTGACCGGTGACTCAGGCGGCGCCAAAGCTCTCGCGGACGATTTGGCAGAACGTTTCCCTGAGGACACCGTGGTGCGTTTCAACTACGTTCCGACGCTCCACGCGCAACTCGCTCTCAACACTTCCGGAGACGGCGCAAAGGCCGTTCAAGCTCTTGCCGTCACCTCGCCTTACGAACTGGGCGTCCCCGGCGACGACACCTTCTGGACGAATCTCTATCCCGTATACGTTCGCGGCGAAGCTTTTCTCGCTTCCCGGCAGGGAACTCAGGCGGCGGCCGAGTTCCAGAAAATCGTGGATTGGCGCGGCGTGGTGGCCAGCGAACCCATTGGCGCGCTGGCTCATCTCGGGCTTGCACGCGCCTACGCCCTCGCGAACGACGCAACGAAGTCGCGTTCCGCCTACGACGCTTTCTTCGCGCTCTGGAAAGTCGCAGACCCGGACATTCCCATCCTGGAACAAGCCAAAGCCGAGTACTCGCGGATTCGATAGCTGCAAGCAAATACTCGGCAGCTCGATCGGTGTCCGGGGATAAGCGTGTACTCGCAAGGTTCCGTAAGGTAGCTCCTCTATGGCCTTCCAGGGCTTCGAATGTTATTCATCTGGGGGAATAAACAAAAGCTTGGATTAATTAACAAGCCCATATTAGTTTCTTGGAACGACGAAGGGTTCAGACATCCATGGGTGGCTCGACAGCAGGCGCGGACAGGGACCTGAAACTCGGCATCAGCGACATTTTGATCATCGGACTGGCCGCGCTGGTTTTGGCTTTACCGGTCCTGATTTACGGCCCTATGGTGGGCGGCCACGACACGTACGAACACTTAAATTTCAGAGAACATTTCGTACGGCAATTCTGGGGCGGCGAAGGTTATCCAAGATGGTTTATAGGGATGAACCATGGTTTAGGCAGTGCCAGCTTCTTCGTCTATCCGCCTTTGCCCTCCTATATCGTTGCGCTGCTCGACCCTGCCGGCAAAGCCCTGCATTTCAATGCTTTTAATTTCATGGAATTCTTGGCGCTGTTTGGCTCCGGGATTTCCGCGTTTGTATGGCTTGGCACCATGGCAAGCCGTCGCGCCGCACTTCTGGTAAGCATCCTGTATATGTTGATGCCGTACCACCTTGCGGGAGATTTTTACAGGCGCACCGCACTGGCAGAATGCTGGGCTCTGGTCTGGATTCCGCTTGTTCTTTATTTCACCGCAAGGTTGAAGGAACCAGATCGTGTCGCGCTGATAGGTTTAGCTGTTTCTTACGCGCTCATGATCTTAAGCCACCTGATTAGCGTAGCAATTATCTCTTTGCTGCCCTTCGCAATAACTATGTTCCTTTTTCCGCGAGGCCTAAGGGCCAGGTCCACTACTCGAGTCGTCTTTGGCATGCTGCTGGGTGCCGGACTGGCGTCTTTCTACTTACTTTCAGCGTTGTTCCATTCCAGATACATACCCGTTACCAGAATGATTTCTGTCTATCCTTTCTTTCTGGAAGACAATGTCATTCGATTCGGCAGAGCTTTATATTACGGGCGCGATTTCACCCACACCGTTTCATTGATAGTCATCAATATGGTCGTCTTGATCGTTGTATGCGCCACCGTCGCTCTCCGAAACGCGCAGGCCGGACAAGAAAGAAAAAATCTGATTTTTTGGGTTACGGCGTGCACCATTCCGACATTCCTTATGACCGCCTGGAGCCTTCCGGTATGGAGAATGTTTCCGTTCATGCACCGCATCGCTCAGTTCCCGTGGCGTCTGAATATTGTCTTGTGCGTGGCGGCGCTGCCAATCGTCGCCGCCTTTCTCTGTCAAACATCCTGGAATCCGAAACTGAATCAAGCTGTGCCACTGGCATTGTTTTCATTGGTGGTCTTCAGTTGGCTTGTGTCTTACGCCGCGATTTGGCGGCGATACCAGACCGAGGTGGCTACACCACGAACCAGTCTCAGTGAAGACGACGATGCGTTCGCGGCGTGGTCGCCTCCAGGCATGGACGAAGCCAGCGCGCTGCAGGCCAGCACCGGACCGCGCGCCAGATTTTTATCCGGGGTCGGCGAGGTCGACATTCTTCTCTGGAAATCGAGACACCTCCAGATTGAAACGAATAGCCCAACTGGGGGTACGGTTATGATCAACCAGTTTTATTACCCTGCATGGACCGCAAGCTCAGTTGAAGATGGGCGCTCTTTGCAGGTAGGGGCGGCGATGCCACAAGGCTTGCTGCAGATCGAAATACCTTCCGGGCGCCGCCAAATCCGTCTGGACATACCTCTCGGATCATCGGAACTCATTGGACGCTGGCTTAGCGCGGGGTGCATTTTGGTTTGCGGAGCTTTGGCGTTGTGCAACAGAAGAACTGCGCAAGCTATCCTGTTGTCGAAGGTGACGCACGGGCTGCATCAACCGGGGTAAGTACAAATGTGGCGGGATGGCTCAACGCCCGGGACGGCAATCGTAAATAGGGCTCGCCGCTTCCAGGCCTGGCACAGATAAATAGTTCCGAACTGAACTTTTTGGCGTGCTTATTTGCGGGCGAAGCGCTCGAAGTCGGCCATCTGGCGTTCCATTTCCTCGCGCGCGGAGTCGGAGGCCGAGCGTACACCCTGAATGCGCAGCTTGAACTCGTCGGCGTTGGAAGCGCGGAGCAAGGCTTCGTCGAGGGTAATGAGCTGCTTGGAGTAGAGATCGAAGAGCGATTGATCGAAAGTCTGCATGCCGTACTGGCTGGTGCCGGCGGCGATGGCGTCGCGAATCAGGCGCGTTTTGTCGGCATTGATGATGCAATCGCGGATGTAGCCGGTGGCAATCATGATTTCCACGGCGGGGACGCGGCCCTTGTCGTCGGCGCGGCGCACCAGGCGCTGCGAGATGACCGCTTTCAAGGTCGCGGCCAGTTGCAAACGAATCTGTTTCTGCTCCGGGGGAGGAAAGACGGAAATGATGCGTTGAATGGTTTCCGTGGCATCGAGAGTGTGCAAGGTGGAAAGAACCAGGTGGCCGGTTTCGGCAGCCAGCAAAGCCGTGGAAATCGTTTCCAGGTCGCGCATTTCGCCGACCAGAATTACGTCGGGGTCCTGACGTAGCGCGGCGCGCAACGCGGTGGAGAAGTTAGCGGTGTCCACTTCTACTTCGCGCTGGTTGATGAAGCTGCGCTTGTCGCGATGCAAAAACTCGATGGGGTCTTCGATAGTGATCAAGTGATCGGAGCGGTTGGCGTTGATTTTATCAATCATCGCCGCCAGCGTGGTGGACTTACCAGAACCGGTGGTGCCGGTGACCAAGACCAATCCGCGCTGCTCTTCGCAGATGCGGCCGACCACCGAAGGCAGATTCAATTCTTCCGCGGTGCGAATCTTGGTGGGAATCACGCGCAACACCATGCCGACGTTGCCGCGCTGCTGGAAAACATTCACACGGAAGCGGCCCAGGCCGGCCACGCCATAGGCCATGTCCAATTCCGCAGTCTCTTTGAATTTTTGCTTCTGGCGATTGGTCATCATGCTGAACGCCATGGAAAGCATTTCTTCCGGCGTTACGCGGGGCACGTCCGAGAGCGGCATCAGCACGCCGTCGATGCGGAGATAAGGATGGTTGCCGACTTTCAGATGCAGGTCGGAGGCTTTGCTTTCCACGGCTCGGCGTAGAAGGTCGTCGATGCTTAAGGCCATAGCGATATTAACCCCGCAAGACTGCAGCTTACATCGGACACTAGCATTGCCGGGAACGGCGCAGCAAGAACACAAGCGCAGTTGGGTTACAGGCTAGTAACCCGAGCCCGGTATAAAAACGACACACGCATACCGGTCGCTTGAAGGCACAGCGACATCGCTTGGGCAGCTTAAGCCGCGCTCAAATCTGGGCGCGTTTCAAATAGAGAAAATCGTAGAGCAGCGCGGCGGCGAATCCCCCGGCCAGCGGACCAACCCAGAAAACTCCGTGATTGGCCCAATGCGTGGCGGCGAGCGCCGAGCCAAAGGCGCGCGCGGGGTTCAAAGCGCCTCCGGTGAACGGCCCGGCGACGAGAACACCAAGCGCATACACCAAACCGATGCCGAATCCCGCGACGGAGCGGAAAGTTCCGCGATCATCCAGCATGGTGGCGAAAACCACAAACACCAGAAAAAATGTTCCGGTAGCTTCCAGCGCCATGCCCGCCCAGCGCGGAAAATCGCGCGCGAATTCCGGCGTACCGAGGGCCACGGCTCTCCAGGTATCGTCGGGGATAATGGCTTTCAGCAGGAACGCCGCGGCGATAGCGCCGGTGAGTTGCGCCACCCAGTACAAAATCACATCGAGAGTGTTGAGGCGCTTGGTGACCCAGTAGCCGATGGTCACCGCCGGATTAAAGTGTCCCCCGGAAATGTGTCCGATGGCCGAAATCATGATGGCTAGCGCCAGGCCGTGCGCGAGAGCTACACCGATGAGGCCGATATTTCCGGTGCCATGCAGAAATTGATCGGCGCACAGTGTTCCTTCACCGAAAAAAACCAGCGCAAAGGTTCCCAGGAATTCCGCGGTAAGTTTTTGCGCGTTGGTGTACATGCAGAATCCTCCGGGCCGGAAATACACGCGGCGGGAACTGCGGGTGATTTTAGCTTGAAGTGTGCGGCGAAACTACAAGAAGCGACGCGCATGTTTCGTGACGGCGCGCCACCGATACTGTTGCAGGTTTGTTAGCGCGAGGCAGCAGCCACCGGACTGTTCACCGGAGTCAGCCAGTTGTGGCGATCCGGCTTGGACCCGTTGGTCAGCGCGAAGAATTCGTCTTGTAGCTTGCGCGTAATCGGGCCGGCTACGCCCTGGCCCACGGTGATGTGATCAACCGAGCGGATAGGCGTGACCTCCACGGCGGTGCCCACGAAAAATACCTCGTCCACGATGTACAGCATCTCGCGGGGGATCACGGTTTCCTTGACGGGGATGCCCATATCTTCGGCGAGTTTAACGACGGTGTCGCGTGTGATGCCCGGCAGAATGCTGGTGGCCAGCGGCGGAGTGTACAGGGTGCCGTCGTGCACCAGAAACACGTTCATGCCCGAGCCTTCGCTGACGTGACCTCCGGAATCCAGCGCGATACCTTCGGCGTAACCGTTGAAGCTGGCTTCCAAGCGAATCAGCTGCGAATTCATGTAATTAGCGGCCGCTTTGGACATCGCCGGCAGCGTGTTGGGAGCGATGCGCGTCCAGGAGCTGACCCCGACGTCCACACCTTTGGTCAGCGCTTCGGGGCCAAGATACGCACCCCATGACCAGCACGCCATGTACACATCGATCGGAGAGTTAAGAGGATTGACGCCAACTTCGCCGTATCCGCGCAGGACAATCGGCTTGACGTAACAGGAGTTCAGCTTGTTCAGGCGCACCAGTTCGGTGGCGGCATTTCCGAAATCTTCAGCCGTGTACGGCAGATCCATGCGGTAGATCTTCGCGGAGTTCACCAGGCGGGTCATGTGTTCGCGCAAACGGAAGATGGCCGGGCCCTGCTTGGTTTCGTAGCAGCGAATGCCTTCAAAAACCGCGGAGCCGTAGCTGACTACGTGGGAAAGAACGTGCAGTTGTGCGTCGTCCCAGTTGATCCATTTCCCGTTGTGCCAAATCTTTTCTGTCTTCTGAACCGGCATGCCTGCTCCTGTAGGTGTAAAACCCGTTAGAAATGCAGAATACGGTACGGCGCTGCAGAGCGTCAATCGAGACTATCCCGCTACGGTCCAGGAGCAAGAACCAATATGGCGGGGCATTTTGTTGCGCGCGGATAGGTTCAGGCAGGCCGCGATTACTGATTCGGGCGCGGCGGATTTTCTGGATTTTCCTTGAGCGGATTTGGGCGATGCTCAGAATTCTCCACCGCATGATAGGCGGCCTGCGATTCAGCCACAATCCGCCCGGTGCGATTTTCGTACACGCCGAGAATCAGAAAAGGAATTGCCGTGGCCAGGGCCCACATCTTGGCTTTGCGCGGTATTTTTGATTCCGGCTCCCAACGGAAGAGCTGCGAAGACACAAAAAAGGTGGTGGCGGCCCAGAAACAAAGCGCGACAACGTCCACCAGCAGACTGGTAATCGGCGCAGAAAAATAGATCGCGCGCTGCAGGCTATTCACCAGATAAGTTGCGGGCAGGAAAACGCCCACGCGCTGCACCACTACTGGAAGCGAAGGCAGGGGCACCGTCGCGCCCGAAAGAAAAATCAGAGGCAGCCATAGAAGCTGGTTGATGACCTGCGTTTCCTGCATGGTGTTGGTGACGCTGGCCACCACCAGGCCTAGTGACGCGAAGGACACGGTACCCACAGTGACCAGAATGAAAACGGCGACGACATCGCCGAAACTCCGCACGTGGAAAAATATCCGCGCGAAAAGCACCTCGAGAATTACGGTCGGCAGAGTCAGAATATAATTTGAAACGATGCTGGAGGCCAGCATGTCGCTGGGCGTAACGGGTGTTACGTGGAAGCGCCGCAGAATCCCTTGCTCGCGGAACATCACCAGCGCGGCGCTCAATCCCCAGAAGCTGCCCATGACGGTGAGACCGACGACCGGACCCAGGAGGTATCTCACGCCATCGGGAACGCCCTTGGCGAAGACGCCGGCGTAAAGAAAGAAAAAACCAAACGGCATGATCACGCTAAAGAACAAAAACATCTTGTTGCGTACCGTCAGCTGAATGCGCATGCGGGTAAGCGCGGCAAAGTTACTCAATCGCGTAGCCTCCTGCCGGTGAGTTCGATAAAAACGTCCTCCAGCGAAGGAGTGGCGATCTCGAGAGAAATCAGTTCGTTACCCTGAGCCTCAAGATGCTTCACCAGCGAAACGATGGCCTGCGGCGGCCTCTGGCATTGCAATACGTAACTCTCTCCCAGAATTCGGCACTCGGAAACGCCATCCAAGCTTTTCAAGACTTCCTGCGGCTCGGGGCGTGCCAGCCGGACCTCCAGGCGGGTCTTATCGCCAGAGCGTTCCTTCAATTCGCGCGGAGTACCCAACGCGATCACCTGGCCATGGTCCACGATAGCTACGCGGTCGCAGAGGCGTTCGGCTTCTTCGATGTAATGCGTGGTCATGACGATGGTTTTCTTTTCGCTGCGAAGCTCCGCGATGATGTCGTAGATTTCGCGGCGCACCTGGGGGTCGAGGCCGGAAGTTGGCTCGTCAAAAAAAAGTACTTTAGGGTCATTCACCAGCGCCATGGCCAGCGCCAGTCGCTGTTTTTGTCCGCCGGAAAGCTGGCTATAGAACGTATCGCGCTTTTCCTCCAGGCCAAAACGCTTCAGCAATTCCTCCGGGCTGCGCTTGCGCCGGTAAAAACTGGAAAACAGCCGCAGTGCTTCCATGACGCGCAGCTTATCGGGCAGGGAAGTGGCCTGCAGCGCCGCGCCGATCTCGTGCTTTAGCTCCTGGGGGCTTACCTGCGGATCCAGGCCGCATACGGAAACTCTTCCAGAGTCGGGAGTTCGCAGCCCCTCAAGAATTTCTACCGTGGAAGTTTTACCGGCTCCATTGGGGCCCAGCAGTCCAAATACTTCACCTTCTTCAACGTTGAAACTGACGCCACGGACGGCTTCCACATCGCCATAGCGCTTGTACAAATTTTCAACCTGCAAAATCGAATTATTCATCTGCAAGAGTTATAGCACAGCTGCAAATCAGACACATTTTGGCGCGGAACGGCGGCATCGCCAGCGAAATCCAGGTGCGCAAAATTTACGTATTACTTAGCTCGCGGTCGCGTGGATTTCTTACTCTTTTTCGATTTTGAGGAGGATTTCATGGCAGGAAGTTTCCACAAATGCGCATCCATCTTGACCCGTAATTCCACAACTTCAACGCCTTCGCTTTCGAGCAGCTTCTTCTGAAGCAGAGCGTGCGGGCCGCGAATCAGAATTTTTCCGTTTGCTCCAATGACGCGGTGCCAGGGTATGCCTCTGCCGGAAGGAGTGCCAGAAATGGCGCGGCCGGCGGTTCGCGCGCCGCCGGGCAGGCGCAGGGCTTTAGCTAATGCCCCGTATGTTAAAACCCGACCGCGAGGAATTTGTCGCACCAGCTTGTATACCGGATCCCAGGACATGCGTGGCACCTTGAAAAAGCAGCGCTCATCCTAGAGCCAGGCTGCCGCGGGGAACAAGACAAAAATCCCGCAGCGGTGTTTAACAAAGTGGAAGCGGCAAATACAAAAAAAGCCGTTGCTTGAAAGATTGATGAAACGAAACGAAAAAATTGATGAGCGATTCGAACGGGGAACATTTAATTTATCGTTACTAGTTGGATGCAACGCGATTCAGAAGCGCTCATCAATAGATTGACGGTGTAGTGGAAGCGAAATACACTACACTTACTGAGAAGTTGTTTGGGGTGAAAGTCATGGCTTTTGTCCGCCGCAAAGGGAACACCTTTTACCTGGTGCACAACGTGCGCCACGGCGGAAAAGTGCAACAAATTCACCTGGCCCGCCTGGGAACGCGCGCTCGAATTACCGACGACGTGGTTCGCCAAGTTACCAAAAAACATCCCTTCATCGAACTGAATTGGCGGTCTTTGCGCGAACAGCTGGATGGCCGGCTGGATCTCGCCGATCCCGATTCTCCCGCGGTACAAAAATTGGTATCTAATTTGCGGTCGTTGCACCTCGACCTAGCGGACGTGTTTCCTCCGCTATTCCGGATTTCTGAGTCGCCCGCAGTGGCACAGGAGTTGCTCTTACAGCTACGGCTCCTGCAGTCGACGCTTCAGGTCAAGCTGGATCAATTTGACCGGAGCGGTGTGCGATTCGGTAATGCGCCATCGCTGTTACGTGGCGCAAGGAGGCGGTCATGAGTACAACCATACTTCCGCTCGACCCCAGCAAACGAAGCACCGGCACGTTGGATTTCGAAACGTCGCTGCGCTCGAAAATCGTGGGTCAGGACGAAGGAGTGCAGGCCCTGGTGGAGTTGTACCAGGTGTTCTGCGCCGGGTTGAACTCCCCGGGCCGCCCGGTAGGCAACTTGCTGCTGCTGGGACCCACCGGCTCCGGCAAAACACGCATCGTGGAAGCCGCCGCGGAAATTCTCTTCGGCGACGCGCGCGCCATTATTAAGGTGGACTGCGCGGAATTTCAGCACTCTCACGAAATCGCCAAGTTGATTGGCTCGCCTCCGGGCTATTTGGGCCACCGCGAAACGCATCCGCTGATCACGCAGGAAGAATTGTCCAAGAGCCACACGGACAAGTTAAAGCTGTCGTTTTTGCTTTTCGATGAAATCGAGAAAGCTTCGGACTCCCTGTGGCAACTGCTGTTGGGGATGTTGGACAAGGCGACGTTGACACTCGGCGACAATCGCAAAGTGGACCTGTCGCAGACGGTGATCTTTCTGACTTCCAACCTGGGCGGCGGCGAAATCACCGAAATGATGAGCGGCGGCCTGGGTTTCGTTCAGCCCAAGGACAAGCCCATCACCGGTCTCGACAAAAAAGTTGAACGCACTGCGCTGGAAGCGGCCCGGCGCAAGTTCTCGCCGGAATTCATGAACCGCCTGGACAAAGTGGTGGTTTTTCATCCGCTGCAGCGCGAACAGCTCGAAGAAGTCTTGCAGATCGAGTTGGGCAATGTGCAACGCCGCGTGCTGGAAACCGCCAAGGGACAATTCCTCTTCCGCGTTACCGATGCGGGCCGCGATTTTCTTTTGAGAGAAGGCACCGACCAGCGCTACGGCGCGCGCCATCTGAAACGCGCCATCGAACGCCACGTTGTTTACCCGCTGGCGAATTTGCTGGCCACCGAACAAGTGCAGCTTGGCGATCTGGTGCGCGTGGATTGGGACGGCGAGCACAATTTGTTGACCTTCGTGCGCGAGGGCGAGGGCGCGCTGGTCAGCAACGCTCCACCGTTGGTCGCACGAGCGGCCGCGGCCGACCAGGTTCAAGACGGAAAATCGGTGAACGCTCCTACAGAAGTTGTTGCTGAACCGCGAAAATCGCGCGCCGCTTTGCCGGCGGCGACTCCCGCGGCGGCTACCCAAGGGCGTAAAAAACAAGACCGCTAAATCTCATCCAGCTTCGAAAAACAGGCAGCGGGCTTATGACGCCCACTGCCTGTTTTTGTCGTGCGGGGCCTGACACAAACTGTTTCATCGCTCTCAGTTTGCCCTAACGTGAAACAGTGTCTCAGCCCGTGAGACAGTTTCCACAACTGCAACCGCGCTAACTCATTGATAGTGCTGACACTTCCGACGGCGGAAACTTTTTAGACAATTGGCACTCCCCATGCACTATCTCAGCGCAAGCGTAGCTTGAGACTTCCATCGTCTCCCGCAGCAGGTCGAGGCGAAGAAGGACTGGGAAAATGAAAGCCGCTGTTCGACAACAACTCGATCCATCCATTCGGAGTTCGAATACTCGCGACTTTGAATCTTCGCTGCGGTCCAAGATTGTCGGACAAACCGAAGGCGTGCAGTCGCTGGTGGATATGTACCAGGTTTTCTGTGCGGGTTTGAATTCGCCGGGGCGTCCGGTGGGCAACCTGCTCTTTCTGGGTCCTACTGGATCCGGCAAGACGCGCATCGTCGAAGCCGCCGCGGAAATTTTGTTTGGGGATCCGCGCGCCATTATCAAGGTGGACTGCGCGGAATTTCAGCACTCTCACGAAATTGCCAAATTGATCGGCTCGCCTCCGGGCTATCTGGGCCATCGCGAAACACATCCGCTGATTACCCAGGAAGCGCTCGCGGCCTGCCACACCGACAAACTGAAGCTTTCTTTCCTGCTTTTCGATGAAATCGAAAAAGCTTCCGACGCGCTCTGGCAATTATTGCTGGGTATTCTGGATAAAGCGACTTTGACTTTGGGCGATAACCGCCGCGTGGATCTTTCGCAGACAGTGATTTTCCTGACCTCTAACCTGGGCGGCGGCGAAATTACCGAAATGATGAACGGCGGCATGGGCTTCGTGCAGCCCACCGACAAACCGGCCAACACTTTGAACGACAAGATCGAGCGCACTGCGGTGGAAGCCGCGCGCCGCAAGTTCTCGCCGGAATTCATGAACCGCCTCGACAAGATTGTGGTTTTTCATCCCCTGAAGAAAACGCAGCTCGAACAGGTTTTGGAGATCGAACTGGAACACGTGCAGAAGCGCGTGTTGCAAACCGCCAAGGGCCAGTTTCTGTTCCGCGTCACCAACGCGGGCCGCGAATTCTTGCTGCAAGAGGGAACCGACCAGCGCTACGGCGCGCGCCACTTGAAGCGCGCGATCGAACGCCACGTCGTGTATCCTCTGGCGAATTTGCTGGCTACAGATCAGGTGCAGGTGGGCGACCTGGTGTGCATAGATTGCAATGAAGAGAAAAACGGCCTGAGCTTCGTGCGTGAAGGTGAAAATCTGGCCATGCCCGCGCGCCGGTTGGAGGCTGCGGTGGCGCCGCGTCCTTTGCCTGCACGCCAGGGCCGCACCGTGGAAACTCCAACGTCAACGTCGTTTGGACCGGAGCAGATGCCGCGCATGGCGCGCTGACCGCTTCAACTATTTTTGGAGATTCCCAGCCCGGACAGATTTCTTGTCCGGGCTTTCTAATTTCAGGGCAGAAGGGAGTATTAGTCCGCAGCGTTAGAACGCGCCGGGACAGGATTCCAGCGCAGAATCGGCTTACGCGCGGCCCCAACTTCGTCCAACCGTCCGACGCGCGTGGAGTGCGGCGCGGTTTTTACGATCTGCGGGTTGGTGGCCGCTTCCCTGGCGATCGCTTTCATGGCATTGATGAACAGATCGCACTCTTCCTTGGATTCCGATTCCGTCGGTTCGATCATCAGCGCGCCTGGCACGATCAGCGGAAACGCCGTGGTGTACGGGTGGAAGCCGTAATCAATCAGGCGTTTGGCGATGTCCATGGTGCTGACGCCGTTCTTTTTCTGCAGCGCGTCGCTGAAAACCACTTCGTGCATGGACGGCAGGGAATAAGGCAGCTCGAAAATGCCTTCGAGATTTTTGCGGATGTACGTGGCGTTGAGCACGGCGTCTTCCGTGGCCTGACGGATACCGGGGCCGTAAGCGAGAATGTAAGCCAGCGCACGCACCAGCACGCCGAAATTTCCTGAAAAAGCCTTCACCCGGCCAATCGATTCCGCGCGCACATTTTCAAGCGCCAGGCGGCCGCCTTCTTTTTCCACCAGCACCGGAGTAGGCCGGAAAGGTTCGAGGATTTTTTTCATTGCCACCGGGCCGGCGCCTGGTCCGCCGCCACCATGCGGCGTGGAAAATGTCTTGTGGAGGTTCAGGTGCATCACGTCCACGCCCATGTCGCCGGGCCGGGTAACACCCGTGAGCGCGTTCATATTCGCGCCGTCCATATACAGCAGCGCGCCGCGCTGGTGCAGGATGTCGGCGATTTCCGCAATGCGCGGTTCGAAAATACCCAGCGTGGAAGGGTTGGTGATCATTAGCGCCGCGACGTCCTCGGTCACCAACTCGCGCAGCTTCTCCACGTCAATTTGCCCGTGCGATTCGGACTTGATGTTCTCGACCTGGTAGCCGGCGATGACCGCGGTGGCCGGATTCGTTCCGTGGGCGGAGTCTGGAATCAAAACTTTTTTGCGCGCGTTGCCCTGCTTTTCGAGGTACGCGCGAATCAGCAGCAGGCCAGTCAGCTCTCCCTGCGCTCCCGCGGCGGGTTGCAGCGTGATGGAGTCCATGCCGGTAATTTCCAGCAGGCAATCTTCCAGCAGCTTTATGATTTTCAGACAGCCCTGCGAAAGTTCCTGCGGCTGGTAAGGATGTTCGGTGGCGATGCCGTCGAGCCGCGCGACGAATTCGTTAACGCGCGGATTGTATTTCATGGTGCAGGAGCCCAGCGGGTACATGCCCAGGTCAATGGCGTAATTCCAGGTGGAGAGTCGCGTGAAGTGGCGCAAAACTTCTATCTCGCTGACTTCCGGGAAACCGGTAACGCCGTCCCTGCGATAATTTGCGCCCAACAAGCTCGCGGCATCGGCCTCCGGCACGTCGAGTGGGGGCAATTCGAACGCACGCTTCCCGCGCGAGGATTTTTCAAATATCAATCCCTCGTTCTGATTAACGTGCCGTGACGCTTTTTCGAAATGCTCGCTCAAGATTTGTCCCTTTATCGCCGAAGACGCTGCGAATAAGTGTCGCGGTGCGAATGCGCCCGCTAAACCGGTCGCTCTAGCACGGCTCGCAAAGCGCCCGCGAATCGCTCAATCTCCGCTCGCGTGGTTGTTTCCGTCACGCACACCAGCGCATGCTTGCTCAATTCCGGGTAATCGCGGCCCAGCACGAACGGCCCTATAATTTTGTCGCGCAACAGTTGCGCATTCACCAGCTTCACGGACCGCGGCAGCTCCACGGTGAATTCGTTGAAAAACGGAGCATCAAACGCGCGGCGCACGTTGGGTATTTTCTCCAGCTCCGTCAAGGCGAAGCGCGCCTTGGACAGATTCTGGTGCGCCATTTCGCGCAGCCCCTCTTTACCGAGCAGGCACAGGTGCACAGTAGCCGCCAGCGCGCACAGCGCCTGGTTGGTGCAGATATTCGAGGTAGCCTTCTCGCGACGGATGTGTTGTTCGCGAGTGGCCAGCGTCAGAACGAATCCGCGCCGGCCATTCGAATCAGTGGTTTGCCCTACCAGCCGCCCGGGCATCTGCCGCACAAACTTCTCGCGTGAAGCAATCACGCCGACGTAGGGGCCGCCGTAGCTTGGCGGCAATCCAAAACTTTGCCCTTCCATCGCGACGATATCGGCCTGGGACGGCGGCTTAACCACTCCCAAGGACACCGCTTCGGTGATGGACACCACCAGCAATGCCCCAACTTTGTGAACCGCGTCCGCGAGTTCCGCCACCGGCTCGATGGCGCCAAAAAAGTTTGGCGATTGCACCAGCACGGCCGCGACATCCTCTTTCAAGCTGGCTTGCAGCGCCTTTGCATCGAGCGTTCCATTGGCCTGCACGGGGATTTCTTCCACTGTCAGCCCGGAATTTTTCGCATAGGTCTTTAGCACCGCGCGATATTCGGGATGCAGCGAGCGCGCCACCAGCACGCGTCTGCGTCCGGTGAGCCGCTCAGCCATCAACACGGCTTCGGTGGTGGCCGTCGAACCGTCGTACATCGAAGCGTTGGCAACTTCCTGCCCGGTCAACTGGCACATCAGCGTCTGGAATTCGAAGATCGCCTGCAAAGTGCCTTGCGTGATTTCCGCCTGATAGGGGGTATAGGAAGTCAGAAATTCGCCGCGCTGAATAATCGTATCGGTAATAACCGAACGCAGATGGTTGTAAACGCCGGCACCCAGAAAACTTGTATAGCCCAGCGAATTTTCGCCGGCACGGTCTTTGAAATACTTGATGATTTCCGCTTCCGAGAACGGTCCTGGGAGATTCAGCGCTTTTTTCAACCGATACTGCTCAGGAATGCTGGAAAACAGTTGCTCGATAGTTTTCGTATCGACGACCGCCAGCATTTCCTTCCGTTCGTCGGGGCTTTTAGGGAGATAGCGCATCAGGCGGAGGCTTCCTTTTCTTTCTCCGCGATGAAAGCTTCATAAGCTTTAACATCCATCAACCTGGATACCTCACCCGCATCCGCGACGGTAATTTTAATCAGCCAGGCCGCGCGGTGCGGATCGGAATTCAGTTTCTCCGGCGTGGCTTCCAGATCGCCATTGGCTTCCGTAACCTGGCCGGAAACCGGCGCGTAAATTTCGCTCACAGCTTTGACGGATTCCACCGTGCCAAAAGATTTTCCCGCTTCGATCTTGGCGCCGGGCTTGGGAAGTTCCACGAATACCACATCGCCAAGCTCGTGCTGCGCGTAGTCGGTGATGCCAATGGTGCCGACGCCGTCTTTCACATCAATCCATTCATGCTGCTTGGTGTAGCGATAGGACGCTGGGTAAGTCATATGTTCCTCTCGGCCATGCAGTAAAAAGTGTTAAACCGTGGTGGCGGTCTGCTGCACCGCTGATTTTTTGGCGCGCTTGTAGAACGGCGTTGCAACTACCTGAGCTTTTGCTTTCTGATTGCGAATCTCCACGTATAGTTCAGTTCCGACAGCAGACAGCGCCGGCGGAACATAAGCCAACGCAATGTTCCTGCAGAGCGTGGGCGACGGCGAACCACTGGTGATTACGCCCACGGCTTCGCCTTTGTCGTTCAACACGCGATATTCATCGCGCGCAATTCCGCGTTCAACCATCTCCAGCCCCACCAAAGTTCGCGTCACTCCCGCATTTTTCGCGCGTTGCAATTCGACGCGGCCTACAAAATCGCCTTTTTCCAATTTACAGTAACGTTCAAGTCCTGCTTCCCAGACGTTGATGGTCTCGCTGATTTCATGACCGTAGAGCGCCATCTTTGCTTCCAGCCGCAAAGTATTTCGACAACCCAGCCCGCAGGGCACAATTCCAAATTCGCGCCCGGCCTCCAACACTTTGTTCCACACCATCTCGCTGGTAGCGACGTCCGACGGGACATAAATTTCGAAACCGTCTTCGCCGGTGTAACCGGTGCGCGCGATCAGCGTATTTTGCAATCCGCAAACCGTGCCGTGCGTGAACCAGTAATTTTTAATGGCGCCGAGATTCGCGTCCGTAAGCTTCTGCAACACTTCCACGGCGCCTGGCCCCTGGATAGCCAGCTGCGTATAGGCATCGCTTAATTCTTCGATGTTGCAGTCGAAGCCTTTGGTATTTTCGCGGACCCAACCGATATCTTTCTCGCGGGTTCCGGCATTAATGACCAGCAGAAAATCGTCTTGTCCCAGGCGATGCACGATCACGTCGTCCACAAACGTGCCCGCGGGATACAACATGGCCGAATATTGCGCTTGCCCGATGGCCAGCCTGGAAGCGTCATTCATGGTGATGTGCTGCACTGCGGCCAAAGCGCCGCCGGCCGAACGGCCGGTGCTGACCCGAATGTCGCCCATGTGGCTGACGTCGAACACGCCAACCGAAGAACGCACCGCCTTATGTTCGGCAACCAACCCGCCACTACCCGGGTATTCCACAGGCATATCCCAGCCGCCAAAATTCACCATTTTCGCGCCCAAACGACGATGGACGGAATGGAGAGGCGTCTTGCGAAGCTCGGCGATGAGGGGCGAGTCGACTGGCTTACTCCACTAAATCGGGGCAGAAAAACGATATTAGCATCCTGCGCTTCGACCCGTCAAAAAAGCCAGAATCGTAGGATGCGCGCGTTCGCCAATGAATGTTATTTCGCGCAACAGCCGGTCCCGCGTCCTTGCCGCATGCTCCCCACGTCAGGTAGAGTTTCCCCAGAGGCTCCGATGCGCGCTCCCGTGGTTTGCGTCCAGTGCGACAAGACCGAAGAGAACTGTGTTTGCGAAAAATATTGCACCATCTGCCAGGGCCAACTGAGCGTGCGGTTGTGCATGGACGGACTGTACTATTGTCCCGATTGCCGCGAAGCCTGCGACATGTCCATTGCTTCAGATACCCGTGGCCACTGAAACGCAAAAAATCGCCATGCGCATGGATGCCGACGCGCGCCTCGTGGCCGCCGCGGGAGGAGTGGCGCGCTACTTCGCGGACGCCGCCGGACTTGCCGGTGCGTCGGTCAGCGATTTGCAATCGGCAATCATAACGGTTTGTAAACAGGAAATCGGAGAGCTGGAGAAATCAGAGCAGGAGCTCGAAGTTACTCTGACGCGGATGCCCGATCGAATTGAAGTTGCGGTGAGCCGTCCTGCGCAAGCGTTAGCGAACGCCGAAAAAGAAACGCCAAAAACTATCGCAGGTGTGGATCAGATTGAACGCGAAATACGAGCCGATAGGAAAGTGACGCGTTTGACGAAATACGTAAGCGCATCGGCATCCAGCGACTAGGCTGCCATCTCACCGTTTTGAGAAGCTTCTCGAAATTACATTTTGAATGCGAAGGTATTGTGCTTGATGAGCGAGCTTACCTGGTCGTTGGTTAAGGTCATGGTCAGGACCACGCGATCTCCCGCGGGCGAAACGCGCGCTTTGTCGAGCAGGTCCGCCATTTCCGGATTATCTTTCTGCGCCTGGTAGCGCTTGTACAAAAATCCCGCCGAGAGCAGTTGCGCCAGAGTATTAGCATCTTCCGTCGAGCCGCAAACCGCCTGGAATTTTCCGTCCAGCGCGCTGCTGGCGTCCACGCTGATAATCATGTTGCGCATGCGCGTTACCAGTTTGGCGGCCTCGGGAAACTGCTGCACTTCCGGAGCGAGCTGCTGCATGGCCAGACGCGTGTACGCGGGATTCAGAACCGCCCACACCGTGCCGGTGCCATTGGCGTCATTGATCAGCGGATAAAACTGGTCGTTGCGCAGCAAACCTTCTTCGCCACCGAAGCGCACTTCAATCATCTTCTCCAGCAGCTTGCGGTGACCGAAGGCCGCGGTGTTGGAATCAATGAACAAAAAGAATAAATCGTTGGGCCCGGCCCCGGTCCCAAAGGCGTATAGCGTGTAGCCGCGCGATTTAAACGTCGGCAATTTTTGCTGCTTGAAATACGTCTCGGCGGTGCCGGGATTAAAATTTCCCAGCGCAACGCCGACGATCTGTTCCCCAGTTGGCACCGCGGACGATCCCGTTGTGGCGGTCTTGCTGGTCACGCCTTCGGGAACCAGTCCCCATGCCAGTTCTTCCACCTGCGAATTCGGATCTACTCCGGCGGATGCCAGGAAGCGTTCGAATTGCTTGAAGCGGTCGGGCAGCAGTTGTTCCTGCAACTGCGGAAACCACGGCAGCGTTCGGGCTTTTTTCAGGTCGGCATAAGCGAACTCGCCAATTTCTTTCGGGAATAGAGCAATGGTGTCGGCGGCCAGGCGCCCCGCCCGCGCGGGCTTGGGCAAGGCAAAAATCAGCGCCATCAATATTGCAATCGACAGCATGCGAACAATGGCCGTCACCGCTGTATCCGGAGCAATCTTCTTTGAGTTCATCCGCAAATTCATTTTGTTATTCCTTTCAAAAGGTGCGCCGCTTGCAATTCTGAAAACTTCTTATGCGGCTGGATTCTTTTCGAGGCGTCCCCGCAACGCTGCGACCGCGGCTTTCACCTTCGACACATACGCGCCATCGGTCAGGCTATCGAGATTAATCTCCACATTCGCCAGCGAACCGCGCGCGCCGGCAGCCGCCATGAACCGGGCCACTTGCAAGTCTGAACGCATGGATGCGGCGGCGATAGCCTCCAGTTGTCCCAGTTGTTCGAAAAGCGCAACTGTGACATCGGCCACCCGCAGAGGAGCATCAGCAGCGCCGCGCGTTGCGGTTTGAATGGTCGTATCCCGCAGCTTGGTTTCTTTCGCGGCGCTTTGCGGCAATTTGAACGCCGCCATCACCGCGTCGAAAGCCTGGGAATCGCGATCAATGGCCTTCGCGAGATCATCCGTGGTCCGGCGCATTTGCTCCAGCGCATCCGACAGTTGCACCACGAAAGCGGCCTGCGATTTCTTTTTTCTCGACAAGCCCGCGACCATCTGTCCCAGCGCTCCCGCGAGCGCGCCGGCAAACGCTGAAACGCTGCCTCCACCGGGAGTCGCCGTGGGGGCGGCCACCGCTTCCAGGAACGGCTTCGCCAGCACGGCAAATTTTCCTTCCGCGGCGGCGGAATCCGGCGGCGCCCCAGCCAGGGCCGCCTGCAGGCGATTCTCTAAAACTTGCGAAGGCGAAAAATCTTCCAGTTGCAGAAAGAACTCCGCAGCCATCTCCAGCGCTTTTTTGGGAACCAGTCCGACAATTTCGCTGCCCACCGGGATGGCGCCGTAGCGCTCCGCTTCGCGCTTCACCATTTCGTACACGCGATGCATTGGCGTGGCCTCAAAATCTGTCAGATTGATGGAAACTTGCGCAAGGTTGCGCGCTTTCAGCGCCACGCCCATGGATTTCACGTGTCGCAAACCGCCGGAAGAAAATCGAATCGCTTTCGCGATTTTA
This sequence comes from Acidobacteriota bacterium, assembly GCA_030774335.1. Lineage (GTDB taxonomy): Bacteria > Acidobacteriota > Terriglobia > Acidiferrales > UBA7541 > Acidiferrum. The sequence continues at coordinate 23,489 of JALYLI010000227.1, forward strand.
TTGGCGATGCCGATATCGGAAGTATTCAGGTTGATGTTGTACGCCACCAGAAATTTACGTGCACCGACCACGGTTGTTCCCGCGGTGGGATGCAGCTTCGGCTCGCCTACGTCCGGCTGGCGATCGTGATTGCGCTTGATGTCGTCGCGCAGGCCTTCAAACTGTCCGCGACGAATATTTTCAAGATTGGTGCGCTCCGGTCGCGTGGCCGCGGCCTCATAAAAAAACACCGGTATGCGATGGCGCTTCCAGATTTCATTTCCAACGCGCCGCGCCAGGGCCACGCAATCTTCCAGCGCCACTCCCTCGATAGGAATGAACGGCACCACGTCGGTTGCGCCAACGCGCGGGTGCGCTCCCTGGTGAACGGTCAGATCAATCAACTCCGCGGCTTTCCCCACGCCCAGCAGCGCCGCTTCCGCGACGGCCTCCGGCTCGCCGGCCAGCGTCACCACGCAGCGGTTATGGTCGCCGTCCATCTCGCGGTCGAGCACGTACACTCCGGGCACGCTGCTCATGGCGGCCACGATGGCGTCCACTTTCGCGGGATCGCGGCCTTCTGAAAAATTTGGAACACACTCAATCAATCGAGTCATATTTAATTTGTCCGTGTGACGACGAAAAGTTTTTCAAATGGCGTTAGCCGGCGATCGGGAATGAATGACTTTTCCACGCTTGAACGTGGTGTGACACCTGTTCATTCCAAAATAATAGGGAATTTCGCGGTAGTCATCCATTTCGAAGACCGCCATATCAGCCAGCTTACCAACTTCCAGCGAACCAATCTGCTTACCGCGGCCGAGAGAGTATGCGGCATTGACGGTCGCCGCCGTAATGGCTTCCGCCGGTGTCATTCGCAATTGCGTACACGCCAGGGAAAGAATCATGGGCATGCTCGAGGTGGGACTGGTGCCGGGGTTGTAGTCCGTGGCCAGCGCGACGATTGCGCCGGCATCAATCAATGCACGCGCGGGGGCGTACTTCGCCAATCCCAGGTGAAAATCGCAGCCCGGCAGCAACGTTGCTACCGTGTTTGATTTGGACAACGCGCGAATGTCCGCGCGATTTACTTTTTCGAGATGGTCGCAACTTGCGGCGCCCAATTTCACGGCCATCTCGCTGCCGCCAGTGTGTGAAAGCTGCTCGGCATGCACGCGCGCCTTCAGCCCGTGGCGTATTCCCGCTTCCAGAATGCGCTTTGACTGCGCGACGGTAAAGGCTCCGCGTTCGCAAAAAACATCGCAGAATTCAGCGAGCCGTTGGGCGGCCACCTCGGGCATCAACTCATCGCTGAGCAGCGTGATGTATTCTTCCACGCCTGCCGGGCGACGGCGAAATTCTGCCGGAACGACGTGCGCGCCCAGAAATGTCGAGACGATGTCCAGCGGCTGCGTGGTGCCCAATTCCTTCTGCAGTCGCAGAATTTTCAATTCACTCACGACATCCAAGCCATAACCACTCTTGGCTTCAATGCTAGTCGTGCCGTAAGCGGCGAATTGCTTCAGCGCGGCCAGCGCGCGTTGCTTCAATGTGTCAGCAGTAGCAGCGCGCAGTTTGGCAACAGAATTGAGAATACCCCCGCCACGTCTGGCTATTTCCTCATAGCTCGCCCCGGTAATTCGAAGCTCATATTCTTCCGCACGGCTGGCCGCGTGAATCAGATGCGTGTGCGCGTCCACAAATCCCGGAAGTATTACTCGCCCTCCAGCATCAAATTTCTCGGCGGTTCGCGCCATCGGATGCGCTTCGATTTTTTGTTGCGTGCCGACTGCCACGATCAAGCCGTCGCGCACCAGCAGCGCGCCATTCTTGACGATTCCAAGATTTCGCAGTGCACCGCCACGACGCGGTCCACGCCCACACAAAGTTAGAAGTTGCGATGCTCCGGTGATGAGTGTGGTCGAGTTCAAAGCGCGGCTATTATGCAGGACGTCGGCGAAAGCAGCACGGTTTATGCAATTGAACCAGGCTAGAAAGAAACCTTAAACGCAACGGCCTCACAGCATCGGCACTTTCAAGTCTGTCGTCCTGGCGAAGGCAATCGCTTCGGGGTAGCCCGCATCAATGTGGCGCGCGACGCCAATGCCTGGATCATTCGTCAGCACGCGCTCGATGCGCCGCGCCATTTCCTTGGTGCCGTCGGCCACCGTCACTTGCCCGGAGTGCTGCGAGTAACCGATACCAACGCCGCCGCCATTGTGAATGGAGACCCACGACGCGCCGCTGGCGGTGTTGACCAGCGCGTTCAACAACGGCCAGTCCGCCACCGCGTCCGAGCCGTCCAGCATTGCTTCCGTCTCGCGATAAGGAGACGCCACCGATCCGCAATCCAGATGATCGCGTCCAATAACGATTGGCGCTTTCAGCTCGCCTTTCGCGACCAGGTCATTCAGCGCCAGGCCGAATTTATCTCTTTCTCCATAACCCAGCCAGCAAATCCTGGACGGCAGCCCCTGAAACCGCACACGTTTTTGCGCCAGCTTGATCCACCGACTCAAATGTTCGTCGTGCGGGAACATTTCCAGCACCAGTTGATCGGTGCGAGCGATGTCGGATGCTTCTCCCGACAACGCCGCCCAGCGAAACGGCCCCTTGCCTTCGCAAAACAGTGGACGAATGTAGGCGGGCACAAACCCCGGAAAATCGTAGGCGTTTTTGAGACCCTGCTCAAAGGCAAATGTTCGAATATTGTTGCCGTAGTCGAAAGTTATGGCCCCGAGATTTTGCAGATCAAGCATGCCCTGAACATGCGCGGCCATCGCCGCCATGGACTTTTTCTGATACTCGCGGGGATTCGTCTTGCGCAGCTCAACCGCGGCGTCGAAGCTCATACCGTTGGGCACGTAGCCATTCAAGGGATCGTGCGCGCTGGTTTGATCCGTCACCACGTCAGGTACTACGCCGCGACGCGCCAGCTCCGGTATAATGTCCGCGCAATTTCCGACCAGGCCGACCGAGGCGGCCTCGCGCTTGCGCACCGCATTTTTCAAAATGCGCAGCGCTTCATCGAGATTCGTTACCATGACGTCGCAATAGCCGGTCTTCACGCGACGTTTGATGCGCTCCGGGTCCACATCAATCCCGAGGAACGCCGCGCCATTCATGGTGGCCGCCAGCGGTTGCGCGCCACCCATTCCGCCCATGCCGCCGGTAACCACCAGTTTGCCCGCGAGGTCTCCGCCAAAATGTTTTTTGGCCACGGCTGCAAATGTTTCGTACGTCCCCTGCAAAATTCCCTGCGTGCCGATGTAGATCCAGCTGCCCGCGGTCATTTGGCCGTACATCATCAGGCCGGCGCGGTCCAGTTCGTTGAAGCGCTCCCAGTTATTCCAGTGGCCCACCAGGTTTGAATTGCAAATTAAAACGCGCGGCGAATGTTCGTGCGTGCGAAACACCGCCACCGGCTTGCCGGATTGCACCAGCAGCGTTTCATCGTTCTCGAGCGCCCGCAGCGAGCGAACAATGGCGTGAAAGCATTCCCAGTTGCGTGCCGCTTTCCCGGTGCCGCCGTAAACCACCAGGTCTTCCGGCTTCTCCGCGACTTCCGGATCCAGATTGTTCATCAGCATGCGCAATGCCGCTTCCTGCTGCCAGCCTTTGCAGGAAAGTTGCGTGCCGCGAGCCGCTCGGAAGGGACCCCTATTTATTGACGTGAGTACATCGGTCTGCTGTGAAATTGTCGTCATAAAATAGCTCTGCGCAATACTATCGCAGCCCCTGCGCATTTGCACGGAGCCACCTGGGATTCGCCAATCTCCCGATTGGCGGTTTTAAAATTCCCACCGCCACACGTACCAATCCATCTAATTTGCGAGTAATCAGCACCCTTCTCAGGGCGCAATTGCGCTCACAATATCCCTGCGGTACAGTCGAAATCGTGACGAATTACGGCACGCTGCCTTCCCGATTCCTCAACGCCATTGACCAGTTGCCGAATTCCCGGGCGCAAATGTTTCGTCACGGGGATCGCTGGGAATCCATATCTTCAGCGGAATTTCTAAGGCGTGTGGCCGGCCTTTCCACCGCGCTGGTGGAACTGGGCGTAAAAACCGGCGACCGCGTCGGTATCTTCTCCGCCAATCGCCCGGAGTGGCACACCGCCGATTTCGCTGTGACCGGCGCGGGCGGCGTCAGCGTCCCCATTTATTTCAATGAATCGCCGCAACGCATGGCCTACATCCTCAATCATTCCGAGGCCAGGATCGTTTTCGTCTCCGGGGCCGGGCAGCTGCAAAAACTTCTCGCCTGCCGCTCGGAACTCAAAACCGTTGAGCACATTGTTGCTGCCGACGCCGGATCAAATTTACCGCCGGAATGTCTACGCTATGAAACCCTGATCGCCGGAGCCGGCGGTCCGGACATTTCCTCCTACCGCATGCGCGTGTCGCAGGTTTTGCCCGCGCAGCTTTCATCGCTCATCTACACCTCGGGCACCACTGGCGAGCCCAAGGGCGTGATGCTGACGCACAACAATTTTTGTTCCAACGTCACCGACACGCACAAAGAAATTCGCTTCGATCCGCGAAGTGATCTGGCGCTGTCGTTCTTGCCGCTGGCCCATGTTTACGGCCGCATGATCGATTATTCATTTCTATTTCATGGCATCACCGTGGCTTATGTGGAAGCCGTCGAGCAGGTTTCGCAGGCCATGCTGGAGCTGCATCCCACGACGATGGCCGCCGTGCCGCGGGTGTTTGAAAAAATCTACACGCGACTGGTGGAGCAGGGAAGCAAAGCGGAAGGCCCAAAGCGCAAACTTTTCGATTGGGCCATGAATGTCGCCAGTCGCTCCGCCAAGTGGCGCTGCGGGGATGCGCAGGCGCCCGTCAGCCTGAGAATGCAGTGGGCCCTGGCCAACAAGCTGGTGTATTTAAAAATCAGGGCAGCCACTGGAGGGCGACTGCGCGTGGTTTTTTCCGGGGGCGCGCCGCTTTCGAAAAGTTTGACTGAGTTTTTCTGGGCCATCGGTATTCCCATTTACCAGGGCTACGGTTTGACGGAAACGTCTCCCGTACTTACTTCGAATTATCCGAAGAATCGCTCCGGCAGTTCCGGCAAAGCCATTCCAAATGTGGAGCTCAAGATTGCCTCCGACGGTGAAATTCTGGCCCGCGGCCCGTGCGTGATGGAGGGCTACTTCAAAAATCCCGAAGCCACGCGCGAGGTGTTGAGCGCCGATGGTTGGTTCAGCACCGGAGACATCGGTTATATAGACGACGACGGCTACCTGTTCATCACCGACCGTAAAAAAGATTTGATCAAGACCGCCGCGGGAAAATTTGTGGCCCCGCAGCCCATTGAAAACGCACTGAAGAGCAGTCCGTATTTATTGAACGCCATGGTAGTTGGCGACCAGCGCAAATTCGTGGTCGCGCTGCTGGTGCCCAACCCGGTGACGATTTCCGCAAAGGCCGCCGAAGAGGGAATTAAATTTGCTTCGAATCTGGAAATGACCGAACATCCGTGGGTGCGCGCGCTGATTGAGTCCGAGGTGCAGCGGCTCACCACTCATCTCGCGCAGTATGAAACCATCAAACGCTTCGCGCTGCTTCCCGAAGATTTTACTTTCGATAACGGCAGCCTGACTTTTACTCTCAAGCTCAAGCGGCGCATAGTGGAGCAGCACTACCACAAAGTTATCGAGGAACTCTACGGCGACACGCCCGAACCTCGCCCCGCGCTGCACAAATAGGCCCGCCCTGAATCTTTTATCGCCGGCGCCGCGAAGCACTCGTTAAGGGATTTCCGAAGCCATAAATTTGCTACCGGCAGTTTGCCGAATTATGGGGCGAAGACTAAAATCAAACCTGGAGATCCCATGTCCGATCAACTGGTTATTGCCGGGCGCGCGTTCAAATCGCGCCTGATCGTCGGAACCGGAAAATATCGCAGCTTCCAGGAAATGGCGCGCGCACACGCGGCCTCCGGCGCAGACATGGTTACGGTTGCCGTGCGCCGCGTGAATCTTACCGACAAATCCAAAGAGTCCCTGCTCGATTACATTGATCGCGAAAAACTTTTTATCCTTCCGAACACTGCGGCGTGCTACTCGGCTGAAGAAGCCATCCGTACCGCGCGCCTGGGCCGCGAAGTCGGACTTTCCCATTGGGTAAAATTGGAAGTAATCGGCGATCAGCAAACGCTTTTCCCCGACACCGAGCAATTGATTGAAGCCACCCGCGTGCTGGTGAAAGAAGGCTTCATCGTTTTGCCCTACACGAACGACGACTTGATCGTGGCCCGCAAACTGATCGACGCCGGGGCCGCTGCGGTCATGCCGCTGGCCGCGCCCATCGGCTCAGGCCTGGGAATCCAGAATCCCGCCAACCTGCGAATCTTGCGCGAACGCATTACGGAAGTGCCCATGATTGTTGACGCCGGTGTAGGCACCGCCTCCGACGCCGCTTTCGCGATGGAGCTGGGCGCCGACGGTTTGCTGATGAACACCGCTATCGCTGAAGCGCAGGACGCCGTGCTCATGGCCGAAGCCATGCGCGATGCAACCATCGCGGGACGCAAAGCTTTTCTCGCTGGCCGCATGCCCAAACGCCTCTACGCTTCCGCTTCCAGTCCCTTGGCCGGAGTCGTGCGCCAGGGAAGTTGACGAGCCGCCGCGCGCTAACCAGACCATTTCCGCCTGCAATTAATCCCCAACCGAGGCCATAATCGCTGCGTGAATAGCGCCTCCAAATCACCGGACCGTAACTGTGTCGTGAGATGACCCCGGCGACGCCCGCAACTGTTTTGGCGCCTCTGTCCAATGACCCGCCGACTTCATTCCAGAGACTGGCGTATATCGACTGGATGCGCGGGCTAGCCTGCGTGCTGATGATTCAGGCGCATTGCTACGACTCCTGGCTCAGCGCCAACGCACGACAAACCACGCTGTACCGCTGGTCGCAGGAACTTTCCACGCTGCCCGCTCCGATTTTTATTTTTTTAGCCGGCGTTTCCTTTGCATTGGTTACCGAGCGCCTCCGCCAGAAGAAAACTCCCCGACCGCAAATTTTTACGACCGCGCTTTTACGGGGCACCCAGATTCTGGGTTTGGGTATTCTGCTGCGCGTGCAGGAATTCGTCCTTGGTTTTCCCAAGTCGCCGTGGACGGATTTGTTCCGCGTGGACGTGCTGAACATCCTGGGAGTATCGCTCCTCCTCATGGCCGTGTTCTGGAGGCTTGTCGCATCGCCACGAGTCTTCGACGCGGCGACCGGTGATAACGCTACGCTCTACCTGAAGAATTGGCGTATTCGCGCAATCGCCTTGTCGTTATCAATAGCGGCAATCATTGCCATGGCCACTCCGCCGCTGTGGACCACCCACCGCCCGCGTTTTTTGCCATGGATGCTGGAGTCCTATATTAACGGCGTCCACATTTACAACGTGCCGCAAACATGGCTTTTCGCCATTTTCCCCTGGTGTGGATTCGCTTTCGTCGGCCTCGCGTTTGGTTTGTTTTTATTTTCAGATTTCGCGCAGCGCAAAGAAGTGCGGGCTCTCGCCACCATCGGGGCCATCGGCGTGGTGGCGTGCCTCTTGTCTCTGGTATTCGATTACGCGCCGCTGAAGTTGTACGCGGTGTATGACTACTGGCACAGCAGTCCAAATTTCTTCCTGATGCGCTGCGGAATTCTGCTGCTAATGACCTTCGCTATTTTTGCGTGGTGCCGTTGGGGCATCGCCACCCGTGTATTCAGTCCCTTCATGCTGTTCGGCAAAGCTTCTCTGCTGGTCTACTGGGTACACATCGAGTTCGTCTACGGCCGTCTGTCCATTTTACCCAAAGGCCGCAGCAGCATCCCCCTGGCCACAGCTGGCATGGTAGTAATTTTCGCCACGATGCTGGCGCTCTCAAAGTGGCGTCTGCGCCAGCGCGCGCTATCAGCGAGCGCCAATCTCCCGATGGGCGGTTCTAAATGAGCCTGTTGAATTTCGCGCTCCCTTGACAGAACACCCGTCCAACCAACACTCTCTCCCTCATGAAATCCTCCACGGAGTATTCTCGACGCAGTTTTCTTTTGACCGCCGCCGCGTCCACGCTTCCGTTTCCGGCATCTCCAAAGTCCTCCGGGCAAGCTCAAACGCCGGCAATCTTCTCCAATCTTCAGCCGCTCGGCGAGCGCGTCCACCCCATCACGCCGGACGAATTCCATGCGCGGCTGGTGCGCGCGCAGGAACTGATGGGTCAGCTCAATGCGAAATTCGACGCGCTGCTGCTGGGCCCCGGCACGTCCCTTTATTATTTCACCGGCATCCGCTGGCATCTCAGCGAACGCCTTCTTGCCCTGGTTGTGCCGCGCTCCGGCCAGGCGATTCTCATATCTCCCGGCTTCGAAGAATCCCGCATGCGCGAATCCATGCGCTATGCGCTGGAAGTGCGCGTCTGGCAGGAAGACGAAAGCCCCACAAAACTTATAGCCGGTGCGCTCGCCGACCGAGGCATTCGTACCGGCCGCGTCGGTATGGATGAGGCGCTCCCGTTCACTTTTTCCGATCATTTCCGCGCCGCCGCGCCCGGGTATGAAATCGTCTTCGCCGATCCCGTCACGATCTCCTGCCGCGCTCGAAAATCGGCGCACGAAATCGAGCTGATGCGCCTCGCCTGCTCCGCCACGTGTGATGTTTTTCGTGAAGTCTTTGCCAATCTCAAAGAAGGTATGTCTCAGGACGCGATCGGCGAACTGGTTACGGCGGGGTTTGCAAAAATGAATCTGCACAGCGAAGCCTTGGTCCTGCTCGGCGCTTCGGCGGCATTGCCGCATGGCAGCAAGCAGCCGCAAAAACTGAAAGACGGAGATGTAGTCCTCATCGATGGCGGTTGCACGGTAGACGGCTATCAGTCCGACATCACGCGCACAGCGGTTTTTGGAAAACCATCCGCCAGGATTCAAAATGTGTTTGAAATTGTTCGTAAAGCGCAGGACACCACGCTCGACGCCGCCCGCGCGGGAAGGTTATCAGGCTCGGTGGACGATGCCGCCCGCGCGGTAGTCACCAATGGAGGTTACGGCCCCGGCTATAAATATTTCACGCATCGCGTGGGCCATGGCATCGGGTTGGATGGCCACGAACATCCTTATCTGGTGCGCGGCAGCACCACGGTCCTCGAAGCCGGCATGACTTTTTCAAACGAACCGGGCATCTACATCCCTGGAGAATTTGGTCTGCGCTGCGAAGACGATATGGTCATCGCCGCCGAAGGCCCGGCACAGATTTTAAGTCCGCAATTTCAAGTGTCGCTGGAGAAGCCGTTGGGGTAGGGGGAGTTGCGACGGTTGGCGGCCGCGAACCCCGGAGCACAACGGTTCGCAAGTACGTTCCTATCAGTTGGGCTTCTGCCCCTCCGGCGGGTCTTCCTCCCACATGACCATCATGATCCACCATCGTTTGCCGTCGTGGAATAACTCGATGTTGTTGACACCGTGCGCGAATGGCTTCGCGAAAGCCGCGTCCTCGCTGGACTCGTACATGCTAAAAATCTGTTCTAGATCCCCGCGGCTGTGGGTCGTTCGAGAGCTCTCTCTCTCGAAGAACGGGTGCGTTTCAAAATACTTCCCGGCGCGATCCACGTAGTCCTTGGGACTCATGACCGTGGCCTCGAGTTGTCCTGATTTTCCTGGGGCTGCTCTAATAAGCAAAGCGCCGGGGAAAAATAGCGAATACATGCGTTCCCAATTCCTGGGCTTTCCCGCGGGCCCGGAAATCACGTCGTACAGCGCGGCGATCAACGCGTCGGCCGTTCCCACATCCTTGGGGTCTGCCGGCGACGGCGATTCACTCGCGCGAACCGCAGGTGTACGTTCCGCCGCTGTTTGTGCGGAAGAATTTTGATTCGCCAAAGAATGCGCGGTGATCCCGCAGGAAATCCCGATCCCGGCGATCAGTACGAGAATAAATTCACGCTTCACGTTTGTCTCCACTTACATCGAATATGAATCCGCAGCCACATCCCCGGTGTCACCGATTGCTATCCCACTGGGCGCCAATTTTAGACCGTCGTTCGTGGCTCGCGGAAGGCTGTTTCCGCGATTTCATTTGTCCGAGCGACTGATAGCTCATCGCCAGCAGCTGCAGGTTGTGGGCACGGTGCCAGTCGTAACGCGCGGAATTTTCTCTGTTCGATAGTATTCGTCTTCCAGTTCACGGGTGCTTAGAAACTCGCGGATCGCCTCTTCCGTTCGCCGTACCCGCAGTAATCTGTGGCCACGCATATGATGGGCGTGGGGAATCGCCAGGGCCATCCGCAGGTAAATCTCCGTTTCACTGAGCGCCTCCTTCGTTCTGCGGCGTTTTCGTAGGAGTGCGCATAGTAGTGGTGTGCAACGGAGCTGTTAGGATCCAGCGTCAAGGCAGTTCTATAAAACGACAAAGTATCCACGCTGCCGGCTTGGCCGTGCGTGAAAGGACTGGCTTCATCGGCCAAGCCACGCTGGATCCACAACCAGGGGTCGGCAGGATTCAGCTTGAGGGCTTCCTGAGCGCTTGCCGGTAAAGAGGATAAGCATCCTGATCAGCGCTATTTCCAGGTAGTCCAATTCTCGCTCGCGTATCGTGATCCACGTGCGCTCACGCTCGCTGGCTTTCCCCGCCAATTCCTGCGCTCTTCAAAATGCGCTCCTGGCCGCGGCGATATCCTGCAGGCCAATGTAGGTTTCCGTCAGGCCAAGGTAAGCCATGACAAAGTTGGGATCCAGGCGCAAGGCCTGATGAAATGAGCGCGCCGCTTGAATCCATACGAAGGAATGCACGTATGACAGCCCTTGATCGTAGAAGGTCTGTGCCTCGGTTGACGAAGTTTCTCACCGCTTCGTGTACGTTTCCGATTCCTTGTCCCAACGGCACAGGGCGCTCCAGGATTTCTCGGCACGGGACCGCCGCCGTTTTGGTGGCCATCATGGCCACTCTGTCCACCCGCTGTGGGAATGAGAAAGAAACCGAAAACGAAAATTGCGAGACATGTAAAGGGAATCCATGTCCGCGCCGACTCACGGCGTCCGGCAATTCCCGTGAAAAACATTTTCGCCGGCGAGTCTCGATTCATACATCGGTTATTTCAACGGAGCGGACATAGTATCCCGAATCCAACCGCCGCGCTCTAACCGGGGGATCCAAAATGGCAAGACGTATCGAGTAAATCCCCGGCGCGCTCGGTGCCCAGGAATGGGTCCACAACGTCCACGGATCGTTGTCGAGCTGTTGAAAGTGGTCTACGTGTACATAATCTTCGTCGGGACTAAAACGTATCCCGAGCAGCCTTACTGGCCGCGAGCCGCCCCATGCGATGCCCACGACGCGGTACTTAATCTTTCCCGCAATCAGCCATTTCTCGATTCGAATGGGCATAGCGGCTTGGTCGATGATTGCGGGTTGGTAATCCCTGGCCAGCTCAGGCACTCCGCCCTGGTGGGTCCTGGCCGCATACTCTTTCATCTGAGAGGTGGCTTCGGCGCTGTCATCCACAATGTTTATCGCGTCCACCCATTTGATGCATGCACAGCCGTACCACCC
>JALYLI010000228.1 GCA_030774335.1 Acidobacteriota bacterium
GTGAAGCACACCGACACCATTTGGATATCAATCGATTACAGAACAGCGCTGCTCTCTCAGAGCGATAGCCCCGATTCGAGACTTCCCAGAACCGGACTTAAAGCACTAAGACTTCTGGCTCGGAATAATTTCCGAGTAGCCCGTGATCAGGGAGCAATGACGCTTTCGCCGAGAACGTCGCATTGCGCCTATTCGAGCGTGGGTCCCGCAAAGGGGAGATCTGGGCGGAAGGGTTGGCGGAGACGGATTTGCCCTCACATGGGCCGGGCGGGGATTTCTGATCCCACTTAGTGCAAGGCATCTTCGCAGTCCTTCAGGGCTTCTTCGCGTTTGGCAACTCCTGCCCAAAAGGAATCGCCGGCGACCAGACCTGGAACATAGAAGCTGCCACAAGAACACAAACAGGTTGTCAGTCCGGGCATCGCCATTCTAAGAATAGTTCCTTATACTGTAGTTACGATGATCGGCCAGACGATTTCCCACTATCGGGTGCTGGAACGGCTCGGTAGCGGAGGTATGGGAATCGTCTACCGGGCAGAAGACCTGGTGCTGGGCCGGAACGTCGCGCTGAAAGTGCTGCCGCCGGAATCTGAGCTCAATGTCGAGGCGGTGGAGCGATTCCAGCGCGAAGCCCGAGCAGCGTCGTCGCTGAATCATCCGAACATCTGCACGATCCACGAGATTGGAGAATTCGAAGGCCATCATTTCATCGTGATGGAGCTGCTGGAAGGCCAGACGCTATCCTCGCGTCTTGCCGGGCGAGCCTTGCCGGTCGAAGAGGTGCTCGAAGTAGCGATCCAGATGGCCGAAGGGCTGGACGCGGCGCACCGCAGAGGAATTGTCCATCGCGACATCAAGCCGGCCAATGTTTTCCTGAACGAACATGGTCAAGCCAAGATTCTGGACTTTGGCCTGGCCAAGCTGACTACGGAAACGCCGCTGTTGCCACCAGGCTCGGAAGCATCGAGTCCGCCGACGGCCAGCGTGCGGACGATGTTGACCAATCCGGGTGCGGTGATGGGCACGATATCGTACCTTTCACCGGAGCAGGCATCGGGCGAAGAAGTGGACTTGCGCACCGATCTCTTTAGCTGCGGCGTGGTGATATACAGGATGGCCACGGGAAAAGATGTGTTCGAGGGCAAGACGGCGGCGGTGATTTATCACTCGATTTTAAGCAAGCAGCCGCGACCGCCGGAGGAGATCAACCCAGCCATTCCGCCGCGGCTGGGGGAGATCATTCTTAAGGCTCTGGAGAAGGAGCCGGAGAAGCGGTACCAAAGTGCGGCGGACCTGCGCAACGACCTGAAGGCCGTCAAACGGGACCTAGAGTCAGGAACAGTGTCGCCGTGCATCAGCTCGGCGAGTGCAAGTGCATTGCCGGCGAGGGCACAGCGGACCTCGCGCCAGTGGAGCAAAGTGCTGGTGCGCGGCGCCATGGGCCTTGCGGCGGTGGCTGCGACAGTGGCGGCGACGTGGCTATTCTTCGCGTATCGTGCTCATGCCATCGAGTCGATTGCGGTGCTGCCCTTCGTCAACGCGAATTCCGATTCCAGCACGGAGTACCTGGGCGACGGCATCGCGCAGAATCTGATTGACAATTTGTCGCGACTGCCTCAGCTGCGCGTGATGGCGTCGGGCACAACCTTTACCTACAAAGGCCGCCAGGTGGACCCGCGCAAGGTAGGGCAGGAGTTGAAAGTCGACGCCGTGCTGCAAGGGCGAGTGCAAAAGATAGGTGACACTCTGCTGATGGAGACCGACCTAGTCAACACTGCGGACGGGACGCAGTTGTGGGGCGAGCAGTACAACCGGAAGATCTCGGATGTGATCGGGATTCAGACGGAGATGTCGCGGGAGATTGCCAGTAAGTTGCGCCTGCGCTTAAGCGGCAAGGATGAGGCGCTGCTTACGAAGCAGTACACGGCGAATCCCGAGGCTTACGAGCTTTACTTGAAGGGCCTATATCAGACGAAGCGATATACGAAAGAAGGATACGAACGGGGCAACGAATATTTTCGTCAGGCCATCGCACTGGACGCGAACTACGCATTGGCCTATGAAGGGCTCGCCTACAACGGCGCCATCGCCGAGGGCTGGTTTGTCGATCCTCGCGATTCGGTGCCGGGCGTCAAGCAGGCGGCCGAAAAAGCGTTGCAGCTGGACGAGGGCGTGACCTACGCGCACACGATGCTCGGCGACGCCTACTTCTTTTACGACTACAACCTTCCGGCAGCGGAGGCGGAATTCAAGCGCGCTCTCACGCTCGGTCCGAAGGATGCAGGAACACATGAACTGTATGGCTGGTACCTGATGTCCCTGGGGCGTTTCGACGAGGCGATTGCTGAGAGCCGGGAAGGGGTCCGGCTGGATCCGCTTTCTTCGGAATCGAACTTTCAGCTGGGACAGAGTCTCTATTTCGCTCGCCGCTATACTGCGGCGAGCGAGCAGTTCCGGGCCACCATCGGTCTGGATCCGAACTACTGGGTTGCCCACGACGAATTAGGCTGGGTTTACGAGCAGCAGGGACAACTTTCCGAAGCGATTGCCGAGTTCAAGAAGGCACGGGCGCTCGAGCCCAATGTGTCCGAGCCGCTGGCCTCGCTGGGGCGAGGCTTGGCCCTGGCAGGGCGAAGAGCGGAGGCGGAACAAACCTTGGATGAGCTGCGGAAAATGTCCCAATCCAGCTATGTAGATGCGTATCGCCTCGCCACAATCGAGGCTGCACTCGGCAATAAATCCGCTGCCCTCGATGAGCTAGAGAAGGCCTACCAGCAACGCTCGTGGTACCTACTCTGGCTTGCCGTGGATCCGCAACTGGACAACCTCCGCTCGGAACCGCGCTTCAACGAGCTCTTGCGCCGCGTCGGGCTGGCGCACTAGCTTTCTTTTTCTTTTTCGCCTTCTCCTTCGCCGCGTGAGGCTTGGTGTGTTCGTCTTCTTCAGCCGCCAAATTTCCCGATTCTCCTGCACGTACGAGCGGAGGCAGCGGGGGCAGCCCGAGGGACTTCTCCCAATCGGTGATGGTCATCTTGAGGATGTTGGACGGAGGACCTCCCGGTGGGATTGCGTTCCTGGCCAACAAAACATAGGGAGCGCAGGTCAGTGAGCATCCCACATAACCCTTGGGTACAAATTGATAGACGAAGCCGGCAAAGATCTTGCTGTATTTGACGTTCTGATCCACGCCGCACAGCACCATGCTCTTGGTTACTGCGTGCAGAGAACCGTTGAGGAATTTGAGGAGGGGCTGAATGCGGATTCGACTCGTACTCGGAGCCCATCCGGCATCCTCGATAAAAAGATTGGCTTCGGATTCGCGGTCGGCGGCGATGGCGAGCGCGATTGCGGCCCAGACAAACCCCGTGCCCTTGGAGGGATCCGACGTGTAATTCTTGTTGGCGCAAATCACGTGCGCCCCCGGCATGGGAGGAAAACGCCGCTGCTCCGCCACGCCAAAAAGTCGGGTGGCGCAATCGAGGAGCGGACGCACTGGGTATACGGGAACTTCCAGGCCGCCTTCATTTTGATAAAACATGGGCGCCAGGGTGCCCTTTTTAATTTCATCGGCAGTCGCGAGATGATAGCCCCAGACGGCGCCGTTCACGCCGCAGAACGAGGACGCCGTCAGCATGTTGATTTGGCCGATGTAGGCATCGTTCTTCTCGCAGCGGTCGTAAGAGACAATCCCTTCCGTTCCGGGATCCAGCCCTTCGAGGCTCACAATTCCAGTGGAGAGTTTCAGGGTTGAGATGTAGCCATAGCCGCTGGCTCCGGGGTTAAGGTAACCCATACAGTAGTTGGAATCCGGACCGACCGCCCCGTCTACAACCACGGGTAGCGGCATTGCAAGATCTGCTCGAGGTTTCTCCATGTGTGTGCTCCTCTCCAATTCTCGTGCTGCGGAATCAGGGGCGCGTTGTGTGTATCGTTCAATTGCGCGCCGCAGCGACGGCAGCTATAGTACCAGTGTCTTTGGCGCAGGCGGAGCGCTCCATTGTTCTTCCAATCCAGGATCATCAGCAGGATGCCTGACAGCCCGCGAATCGAAGCGAGCGCTTCCATCCAGCGGCCACTCGCACGAGCGGCTGAATACAGCTGTCCCCTGATCCTTTCAATTCACAATTGATCGCTAGAGTGGATTCCATCCGACCAAGGGGGGCAAGTGGGGGGGGGTGGTCGGCAACTCTCCAGAAACTATCTAGAAACGCGGTTCCTGGAAATCGCGTGTCCGCTAGACTACGTCAGATAGACCACTGTCAACTGTTGCCAACTGTTGCCAACTGTTGCCAGAATGGGGCATTATACGGGTGTCCACAGAACCGCTAAGGGTTCTTAAGGGACATTAGAAAAATCAGTAAGTGGTGATAAGTCCGGTAATTTAGGGTTTTTCTTCGGTTTTCTTCAAGTGCCGATAGACAATCCCATCGGCTCCACCAAATACAACTTTTTTGTAGCCAGGTTTGTCCCCGTATTTCGCAAGGCGCTAAAACAATTTATGGCCAAGCTGACATTTCTGGGCGCCGCCGGGTGCGTGACCGGCTCAAAATATCTGGTGGAAGCGGGCGGTAAGCGGCTGCTGGTTGATTGCGGAATATTCCAGGGCTTACGCGAGTTGACCGACCGCAATTTCCAGCCACTGGCGATCGATCCCCAAACTTTCGACTATGTAGTCCTCACCCACGCGCATCTGGACCACACCGGCTGGCTTCCGGTGCTGGTGAAGGCCGGCTTTCGCGGGCCGATTTTTGCGAATCCGGCGACTATGGAGCTCACCGCGCTTCTGCTGAAAGACTCCGCGCACTTACAAGAAGAGGATGCACGGCATCCCGCCAAAGGCCCGTCCGATCGTGCCGAGCGCGAGCCGCTGTATAGCACCGAAGATGTGGATCCGGTGCTGCAGTTGATGAAACCCATGCCGCGCATCGGGGATTTCCATGTTGATGAAGTTTTTAAGGTTACCTCTTACGACGCGGGTCACATCCTCGGCTCGTCAAGTCTTACCCTTACGATCACGGAAAATGGCGCGAAGAGAACTATCGTGTTTTCCGGCGACATCGGACGTTACGATCAGGCAATTTTAAATGACCCCCGTACTCCTTCGGAAGCGACCGACGTTTTGATTTGCGAATCCACATACGGCGATCGCGATCATCCCGCAGGCGACCCTGCCGCACTGTTGGCGGACATTGTGAATCGCGTGGCGAAACGGGGCGGATCCATAGTCATACCGGCTTTCGCGATCGGACGCACTCAAACGTTCATGTATTACCTGCGGCAGCTTGAGGATGAAAATAAGATTCCGCGACTGCCGGTGTATGTGGACAGCCCCATGGCGCTGAGCGCGACGGATTTGTATCTGAAATACAGCAAGGACCACGATGTGGAATTCGCGAAGATTGATGCGGGCGGCACCGGCGACCCGCTCAACGTGCGTGAATTTCATTTGACCAGGTCGGTGGAGGAATCCAAAGCCATCAACAATATGCGGAGCCCCTGCATTATTGTGTCGGCGAGCGGCATGATCGCTGGAGGGCGAGTGCTTCATCACCTTGCGCAGCGGCTGCCCGATCCCCGCAACGCCGTGCTTCTTGCGGGCTTCCAGGCGCAAGGCACGCGCGGCCGGGCGTTACAAGAGGGCGCCAAAACGCTGCGGCTTTTCGGGCAGGACGTAGCGGTAAATGCGGAGATTATCCAGATGAGCCAGCTTTCAGCGCACGCCGGGAAAGGCGAGTTGCTGCGATGGCTGGGAGGCATGGCCACGCCTCCGAAGCAGACCTTCCTGACCCATGGCGAACCGGTCGCAGCGCGTTCACTGCAGCAGGCTATCGTGGAGAAGTTTTCCTGGAATGCCGCGGTCGCGCGCTACCTGGACTCGACAACAATCTAGCAGGGTTAAGCAGGACATTTTTTTTTGCCGCAAGGCAGTTATTTTTGGGCCGCGAGCGGAACAATTGGTGGGGTGAGTTCGTCTATACAGCAAGACCACTCGCGGGGTAGGGGGCTAACACCACAGGGCAACCGACCGTCAGCCTCCTACCCTATAAATTCCGCTGATATTGCCACCGATTCACCACGAAGTGATACGAAATTTATCTGATAAGTGC
>JALYLI010000229.1 GCA_030774335.1 Acidobacteriota bacterium
CATCGTCTGTGCTTTTCAAAGGGTGCGTCCTTCGCCGTCTGATCTGTCCCGTTTCCCTGCAAATATTCGGATCGATTTCCTTTTTCCGCATGTCGCCCACCTCCGCGTCCTTCCCAACAATTCCGCCACAAGCTCAATTTGCAATCCCACGCGCACCGGCGGTTCCGTCTGGAGTACACTCTGCCTGATCTCTTAGTGTCCCCGCTGGCCGGTCTGCTCAAATCCAGCCCGGAGCTGATCCCAAAAGGAGAAATTCCGATGCCTGACAAAATCGACACCATTCCTGAGAAAACTCGATGGGAAATCGCCACCAAAGGATTGACCGGTGCGTACATTGCCATTTCCCATGCCTTAAAGCAGGCCGTAGGCCAGAAGGGTTTTGAAGAATTCAACGGACCGCTGTGGTTTCAAGCCGGAAAGGGCGCCAGGGAATTTGCCGATAGCTTCGGATTACCCACTGAGAACGCCAGCGATGTCGAAGCCGCCATGCATCTCCTGGCCAAGGCTTCCATGGGTCCGGAGTTCCAATTCCAGATTGTAGAAGCTGGCAAAGACAGATGCGTGGGAACCACTACAGAGTGCCCCTGGCACAAGAGGTGGAAAGAGCAAGGCCTCACTATGAATACCTGTGGCGCGGGGCACCAGGCCTGGGGCGATGGAGCTGCCGAGAGTCTGAATCCGAATTTTACTTTCAAACTTACAAAGAACATGCTGCTCGGCGACCCGCATTGCGAATGGATTGTGGAGCGCAAGAATTAACACGCCGAGACGGATGGCTCACAGTTAACCCGATTTTCCCACAGGCCAGCTGTCCGCCATTCGCCAAAAACAGTCCTACAGTACAGTCGTAGTCATATATCTCTATAGTATAATCACTCATGCTCGTCAGCACTCCAACTCCGCCCGCACGTCTTCCCCTCGCACACTGCTTGCCGTCCATCGCATTCCTGCAACGCCCATCAATCGCAGGACTTTCGTTATCAACGCATTCCGAACTCTTGCTGCATCCTTCTCTGTGCGCCTTCTTTCTTCTCAACAACTTACGGACTCTTGCTCGCTCTTGGAGCACACTCATGTCGAGCACTTTCAACACTTTCCGAACTCTTTGGCCAAAAAGGTGGGGGTGTACACAGAGCGCGCAAAAGCAGAGCCGTCAGAAGCTTTTTCAAAAATCAACCGGCTCTTTTTGTCTCTTGCTCTTTTTCACGCTCGAATCATTTGTTTTCAACATTTTCCAGCCGCTTTTTCAAAAAACTAAGGGGTAGGGGTACCCCCAAAGAGAGCCCGCATAAAGCGCCAAATGACCGCATCGCCCAGAACTATCTCACCGCAAATTCAACGGCAGCGCCGTCACCAGGGCGCTCGCCCCGTTCCACAAAATCTGCACGCCAATGCACACCAGCAAAAACGAAGTCAGCTGCATGATTACCGTCATCCCCGTCGCGCCGATCACCCGCCCCAGCCGGTCCGCAAATCCATAACAAAGAAATATGCTGACGGCCAGCAGCACCGCGCCAATAATCGCCGCCAGGATACTCAACAGATTCATTCCCTGATGATGAGGAGAGTTCGCGCCCAGCGTAATCGCCACCGAAATCGAACCTGGCCCCACCGTCAGCGGCAAGGTCAACGGATAGAAGGCGTCGTGATACGGATCCTTTGGCGGCACATTCTGCGCCACTTCCTTGTCGTCAAAGTTGCCGCCCTGCTTCAGCAGCGTCCACCCGGTAGAAATCACGATCAACCCCCCGCCCACCTGCACCACCGGAAGCGAAATCCCGAAAAACGACAGTATGTGCGTCCCGATAAAATACGAGCCCACCAGCAGAAAAAAACTATTGATGGCAATCCGCCACGACAGCGCCCGCCGCGTGCTCGCCGAATACTGCCGCGTCATGGACAGAAAAATAGGACTGCCGCCCAGCGGATCCACAATCGGAAACAGCGCGCTCAAAATCAAAAACAAACTCTTCGCCGCTTCCCACATCATGATGTGTCCTCGTCGTCACACATCATAACGTCAGAACAGCGAATAACGCACCGAGCCAAATCACACCTAACTGTTCACCCCGGAAAGAAATCCACCCAGGTGCCCGGTCAATGCCACCACCGCCACACCAACAAGTTCCACCACCAGCCGGTAATCCGGCAAACTCGCGCCGGACAGCTCCCTGCTTCCAACCTTGCGGCGCGCCAGAAAATGGATGCACCAGGCAGTCCACATCAAGCCCGTCGAACACAATCCCAACAACATATGCATAAGCAAAATACCCTTCAACCGCTGCCCTTCCAGCGCCCACTGCCATGCGACCAGTCCGGTCGCCACCGCAGGCACCGTGGCCACCGCCGCCAGCAACAAATTAATGTACGCGGCCGCATTCAACGCCGGCCTCTTCAGCCAGTGCGCCGTAAAATCCAGCCCCACTCCGGTAATGAACAACGCGATCGGAAAATGAATCAACACCACGTGCTGCGCGTGCTTCGCCAGTACCACGGTTTTCAAGTCAAACGGATGTGCTGTCATCGAAGTTCACTGCACCACAACGGTGCCGGTCATCTTCGGATGAATCGAGCAGAAATAAGCAAACGTGCCGGCTTTGGTAAACGTGAACGAAAACTTCTCGTCCGTGTCCATCACCTTGGACTTGAACACCCCGTCCGTGCTCACCACTGTGTGCGGAATGTCGTCACGATTCGTCCACGTCACCGTGGTGCCCACCGCCACAGTGATCGTGGTCGGCCCAAAACTGAAATTGTCAATCTTCACGTCCATATTTGCTGTAGCCGCCGCCGGCTTCGCCTGCGACCCGGCCACGACGCTACGTTCGCCAACACTCCAGCCCGCAACCGCCATCACCGCAATCGCAACCGCAACAGGCACACGTCTCCTCATGACCTTTCTCCTTTTCTGTTTTAAATTTAATTTTGGAAACCGCCGTTACGCGTCAGCTGCTTTTCAAGCCAGCGAAGAATCCACTACCGCCAAAGCCTGCTGCCCGCGCACAAACTTCACATCGGTTATTCCTAGCAAACTTCTCAGTTGTTCCGCCGACACCTTCATCGGCCCCGGTGAAGGCGCCGCGCCTGGCGCCGGTTGCGGGAACGCGGTAGACGCCGCAGTATGAAAGGTCACGTTGCCCTCCACCTTTTGCATCGTCTGGTGTATGTGCCCGTTCAGCACCGTCACCGAACCAAATTTCTTCAGATACCCGAGTGCCTGCGCGCTGTCCTCCGTTCCCCAGCCCCAGTCTGGATATACCGACCACAACGGTATGTGCGCGAACACCACAATCGGCGTGCTCGACTTCAGCGCCTTCACATCATCTTCCAGCCACTCCAGTTGCTCGCTTCCCAGCGTGCCCAGCCCGCCGGCTTTCAGATTCATCACGTTCACCAATCCGGCGAAGTGCACGCCCTTCTTGTCGAAGCTGTACCAGCCCGATCCCTTGCTGCCCTTTCCGTAGCGCTCCAGATATTGTTTCCCGTCGTCATTCAGCACGTCGTGCTCGCCCGGCACGTAAAAAACATCCTTCGCTTTCGCGCCCTGCAGAATCTGCGCCACCGCGTCAAATTCTTCCGGCTTCGACAAATGGCTGATGTCCCCGGTGTGCAGCATAAATTCCGGCGCAACGGCCAGCGCATTAATCTTGTCGATCGCCGCCTTCAATGTTCCGGCAACATCGGTGTTAGCCGGTTTGTTAAATCCCATGTGGCTGTCGCTGATCTGCGCGAAGCTCAACTCGCCAGCCATGTCCCCGGGATTCATCTCCGCAATCCTGCTCATGCTGTAGGACTTCAGCACCCCGCCCTGCATCACGCACAGCGCGCCGGTCCCCGCCCACGCCATGCACTTCAGAAATCCTCGCCGGTCCACGCCATCGTGATTGTGATCGTGCAGAATCTCGTCCTTCTTTTTTTCCACCATAAATCCTCCTTTGGGCCGCTCCTGAATCTCTTCCGCAATGAATTCACGCTTGGTAACGAGCGGCGCAGGCCAGAGAGGGCCAAGAGCCCGCGCCGCCCGCGGACGTGTTGCATCTCTCTAGACCGCCGGACCCGGCGCCTTATTCCCTTCCCGGCGCCTTTTTTATTTCGCGAAATCGCAGTGGAAAAGGGAATAAAATGCCACCCGAGGCGGTCACCTAGAGTGAGTAATCCTGTCCAGGGGAAAGGTTCGGACGTGCTGGACCCGCAGGACCTGGTGCGCTTCGAGCAGTTGGTGCTCCCGCATCTGGATGCCGCATTCAATTTGGCACGCTGGCTCTTGCGCAGCCGCGCCGACGCCGAAGATGTCGCACAGGATGCGATGCTGCGCTCGTACCGTTTTTTTCTGAGCTTTCATGGAGGAGACGCCCGCGCCTGGCTGCTGCAGATCGTGCGCAATACCTGCTACACCTGGCTGGAGAAAAATCGCCCCGTGGAACAAATGACCGAGTTCAACGAAGAGCTGCACACTACGGCCAGCGTTTCTCCGGAGTCGCTCGCGATTGCCAGCAACAATCGTGAACGGCTCACGCGCGCTCTCGAATCTTTGCCATCTCGTCAGCGGGAAATTATCGTCCTTCGCGAACTGGAAGGCTGCTCGTACAAGGAAATCTCCACGATTACTTCCATCCCGATTGGCACGGTGATGTCCGCGCTGTCACGCGCGCGCCGCCAACTGCAGCTCGCGCTGACCACGCCAGCACGCGAAGAGGCCGCTCATGGCTTGTGAACAATCGCACACCGTGATTCACGCCTACTTTGATGGCGAACTCGACGCTGTGCGCGCCGCGGAATTCGAGCGTCACCTCGAAAATTGTGCCGAATGTGTGACCGCGCTGGAAACGCAGGAGTCTCTCAGCTCCGCGATGCAGCGCGCGCAGCTTTCCGACAAGGCTCCGGCCACTCTTCGCCAGAAGGTTCTGGCCGAAATCCACTCCGCGAGTACTACGCGACCGCCTCAGCCGGTGGTGATTCGGCATCGCCGTGTCCCGTGGCAATGGCTGGCGGCCGCGGCGGCGATTTTATTGCTCGTGTACGCTGGCTGGCGCACCATCCCTGTCTTCCGCGCTGAAAATTATCAGTCGGTGGTGGCGGCGGAAATTGTTGACGCCCACTTGCGCTCGCTGCAACCGGGGCACCTCACCGACGTACTCTCCACCGACCAGCACACGGTGAAACCCTGGTTCGACGGAAAATTGGATTTCTCGCCGCCAGTTCAGGATTTCGCAAACGACGGTTTTCCTCTACAGGGCGGCCGGCTGGACGTAGTCCTCGGCCGCACCATCGCCGCACTTGTTTACGGTCGCAGAAAACATTTGATAAGTGTCTTCATCCAGCCCGCGCGTGAAAACACGGAAACTCTGCGTTCCGGCTCACAACAGGGCTATCACTGGATCGCGTGGCGCACCAACGGGATGGAATTCTGCGCTGTCTCCGACGTCTCGCAACCTGACCTGGAGCAACTGCAGCACCTCTTCTCTCAATAACCTGGGAACGCCAATCTCCCGATTGGCCCATCTCGTGAGCCGAGGTTTCAGGGGTTGTGTCCAGCCTCGCAGCTTTGCGGGTCGCGGCTTTAGTCGCGACATTCGACGATCCTTTTTAGCAGCCAGGGGTCAGTAGAAAGTCCGTCATTCCAAACCCGCCGCCTTTCGCGGGCGAGGACTGCTTCTGATTTGAAAACGTCGCTAGGAACGGTGGTATTCCAGTTCCGACACCGCCGCGTTGAGCAGTTCGCGCCCCCGTTTCGGATCGGCAACCCTCCCTCGTGCTGAATCGCGCGAGCCGCCGCCCTTCCCTTCCACGTGCTTAAGCGCTTCTGCGAGCAAAATATTCATGTCCTTGCCCGCTGAGGGATGTTGTGAGAAGAAAACGTGCCCGCACTCGCTGCGTACCGCAAGCACAACCGATCTATCTGCTTTAGCCGCTTCGCGAGCAAACGCCTGGACATACTCCGGCGCAACGCCGCTAAACACCCGCGCAATTACGCGCAGCCCGTTCGCGCCCACTTCGCACGTTTGCACCGCCGACCGCGCATCCAGGCCAGCCAGCTTTTCCATACTCGCGCGGGCACTTTTGAAATGCGCGTCGCGCTCCGCCACCACCCGTTCCGCTGTGGCGACTGCCTCCGCCACGGAACAATTCAGCCGCTGCGCGACTGCTTTCAGCGCCGCCAAATCCTCCCGCGCGACCTGCTCGGCCCGTTTCCCGCAGACAAACTCCACGCGCCAATCCTGCCGGATCCTGGAGATGCCGCGAATGTGTATCATGCCGATCTGGCCGGTGCGTCGCACATGCGTTCCGCCGCACGGCTGCAACTCCAAATCTTCAATCGCAATCGCGCGCAACACTCCCGCGCGCTCCACAGTTTTGCGCACACCCGCCGCGGCTAGCTCCTCAGCCGTTCCGTATTTCACGTTCACCGCGCGGTCTTGGTACACAATTTCATTCGCTGCACACGCCGCGCTTTCCAGAATTTCCAGAGTGGGCTCCCGCCCTCGCAGGTCTATCGTGCAAATGTCCGATCCCAGATGGAACGAAACGGTGGGTAGCGCAAACTTGGCATGAAAAACGGCCGACAACAAATGCTGCCCGCTATGCTGCTGCATGTGATCGAAGCGTCGTGCCCAATCAATGCTCGCCTTTACCGTGCCGGCTTCAATCGCTCGGTCCACCACATGAATTATTTCGTCATCCTCATCTATAACGTCGACAACATTAACATCTCCGAGCCGCCCCAGATCATGCGGCTGCCCGCCCGAGGTCGGATAAAATGCGGTGCGATCCAGCTTCACGCGCCACTGTTTCTGCACTGGCGAGCCGTCACCTGGCGCACCGGCAGGCTCGCAACTCACCACCTGCGCGGTGAATTTTCGCGTGAACGCATCGTCGTAATAAATCCTGGCTGTAGGCATGGAATATAATCCGGCTAGCCTGTTTATAGCGGCACGTTGGGTTTTTTCTGAAGGGCGGAAGTTGAAACCCAGAACAATAATATGCTCGCGCCTAAAATAGCCAGAAACAGGGCCATTTTCAACGTGACGGCAAAAGCCGTCAGCGCCGCCGCGAAACCCCAACACCATGATTCCGCCCGAAAACCGTCCGCCCATCTTGCAGCCCCTCCGGCAGGAGCGATGCGCGGCCACGGCGAAGGAAATAAGCGCGGCACCGCGCGCAAATACCCCGCGAACGACTCACCCTGACCCGCCATGAGGTCGGCCTCTTCACGAAAAATCAGCCGGTAGCAAAACACCAGCATGGTCACGAACGCCAGCACAAATCCGGCGCGGCTCATCATCGACCCGATGCCGATGACCATCAGCACATTCCCGAGGTACAAAGGATTTCTTACTTGGCGGTATGGGCCGTCGGCCACCAGCGAAGCCGTTTTTACTTCGGCGGCGTACACCACCGAGGCGTGCAGGTACGCTGAAGCCCAGGTGCGCACAAAAGCTGCGAGCACCACAAAACACGCCGCAACCACGAATAAAATTCGCGCCACCCCATCGGCATCCCAATGCAGCCCCGACGCCAGCCAACTGGCCAGCGCAGCAGTGGAATTCTGGTGGTCGACCATATATAGAATTCCGGGAAGTCCGAAGATCAGCCCGAAAATCATCGCGCGGCGCCTGAATTCCCAATCAGAAGCTTTCATGGAATTAACTATTTCTCCGCATCCGAATCGGGTCACGTGGTGCCGCTTTTTCAGGCTGAGAAGCAAAAGTCTAACACAGGCTAAATTGGCTACCGCTTTCGCCACTCTTCCCGCCGCGGAGGAAAACACCGGCCCAATAGGCGATATAATTGACAATATGCCGATACGCCTCATCGCCCTGGATATTGACGGCACCCTTCTGAACAGCCGCTGGCAGGTTTCCGAAGCCAACCAGGCGGCCATCGCGGAAGCCACTCGTCGCGGCATAGAAGTCGCTCTAGTAACCGGCCGGCGCTACGATTTCGCCCTTCCGGTGGCGCAAATACTCGATGCGCCTCTCACCATGATTGTTAACAACGGCGCGCTCATACGGTCGAACGATGGCCACACGCACGTGCGCCATGTGCTGCCGCGTGCCATCGCCAAAAATGTCCTGCAGCACACGCAACAATGGCGCGACGCCGCCGCGGTAGTCTTCGATCGCCCCGGCGCCGAACAAGTGATGATTGAGCGATTCAATGCCGACGACTCCCTGCGCGCCGGCTATTATTCGCGCAACAAGGATTTCATCGCCTTCGCCACTCCGCTGGAGACCTGCCTCACCGAAGACCCTATCCAGGTAATGTTTTCCGGGAACATTGCTTCCGTGCGAGCCATCGAGTCCGCTTTGCGCGCCGCGCCTTTCGCAAAAGAATTCACGATGGCCGTGACCATTTACGCCAAAAAAGATTTCGCCATGATTGATGTGATCAGGCCGGACTGCTCCAAGGGAGCATCGCTGGCGGAGTGGGCAGACTTGCGCGGTATCGCCCGCGAAGAAATCCTGGCCATCGGCGACAATCACAACGACCTGGAAATGTTGCACTTCGCCGGCATTCCGGTGGTGATGGCCAATGGCGTTGAGGAACTGAAATGTTTCGGCTGGCACCAGACCGGTAGCAACGACGATGACGGCGTGGCCGCGGCCATTGAACTTTTTGCGTTGAAAGAGGCAACCGCGTCATGCGCGTGATCCGCGGATTTATTTTTTTCGCGCTGGTACTATTCCTGGCGTCCGTCTTGCGCGCCGAATACGTGGTGCTGCGCAGCGGCCAGCGCCTCAGCGTCACCGGCTATCAAATCGTCGGCGACAAATACCGCCTGCAAATGAACGGCGGCTTTGTGGAAGTTCCGGTCAGCGAAGTGCTGGCCATCGAACCCGAAGAAATTTTTACGCCGATCATCGTGCCGCTTAAGCCGGCAGCGCTGGGCGCCAATGCGCACTTCGGTCAATTTATTCAATCGGCCTCCAGACGTTTCAACGTGGATGCCGACCTGATCTCCAGCGTCATCGCCATCGAGTCCAACTACAACCCCAAAGCGGTTTCGCGCAAAAACGCTCGTGGCTTGATGCAACTCATTCCCGGCACCGCTTCACGCCTGGGGGTGCGGAATATTTTCGATCCCCGTGAAAATATCGATGCCGGCACACGCTATCTTGGAGAGCTGTTGCACCGCTACGACAACGATCTGATTCTGGCGCTCGCGGCCTACAACGCCGGACCGCAACGCGTGGAAAAATACGGCCATGTTCCGCCATTTCCAGAAACGATGTCGTATGTGCGTCGCGTGAAGCGCTCTTACGATCAACGCAAATTACCAATACCAGCTACGCCGCCCGCGCCGGTGGTGCTCGGGCCAAAACTCACTCCGCCAACTTAGTCCATCGACAGCGCTTTTCTAAAAAAAAAGTTTGCATGGCAGAACGACGCGAAAGAAACCGCATGAGAGCGGTTCTCCTACTGCGGTGGTTCCGGCTCCGGTGCAGGCGCCGGAGCAGGATCCAGCGGAGGAATCTCAGACGAGGGATTTGCCGGTGTGTTCGGAGCATTCGGTGGCGGAGCGGGCGTACCGGAGGGCGGAGTCGCCGCACCCGGCTGCTGCCCGAACGAACTTGGATTCGTGCCAATGTTCTGCCCCAGGCCCGTTCCCGTCTGCGGCGGCTGACCAGCAATGGTGGCATCCTTCGAAGGATCCCAGATGAATTCAAACAAATGATAATTTTTCGCTTTGTCGTAGACGATCACGGAAGGCGCACTGATTTTGCTGCCCACGCCAATAATATTTCCGCCGATGATGGTGGGCGTTTCCGTGGGAGTAATCGCCTGCGGGGTAGACATGGCATCGCTGCCGGCTGCTCCGCTGGAATCTGTAGCCGCAGGTTGCGAGCCATCCGCCGCTGCTCCCGCTTGCCCGCCCCCTTGAGGATTCGCCTCGCCGTTCGCGGGCGGAGTTCCGGGGGGACTGCTGCCCGCGCCGGCTGGCGCGCCCGTGGCGCCGCCAGCACTGTTTCCAAATGATCCGAATGAAGATGCACCCAATCCGCCAGCGCGTTTTTGCGCGCTGTTGGCCGCCAACGCTGACGCCGGAGTTCCCAGCCCGGCACCGGCACCCGGAAGTTGCAAAGTCTGCGGCGGCTTCAGGCTTCCAATCAATTGGCCAGCGGGCCCGACATAAATCAAACGCCACGTGCCGTCGCCACCGTTCATGGGATCTTTGTAAGCCTGCCGCATGAATCGCAGCGATCCGGTCTTGGGCTTGGTGAGGTCGTCGATGGAGGTGGGAAAGCGTCCCATCTTGCGGTAATACAATTTCACCCCGCGGACGTATTGCCGGCCGCGCCAGATCATTTCCTGTTCTTTTTCGCGCTTGCCTTGCTGCAGGATGCTCGGAGCCGCGGCCATGCCGGCGACGAGCAGCAGCGCCGTGAAAAACACTACCATCATCAGAGCGTAGCCGCTCTCCCGGCGCCGTGCTAACTTCCCGTTCGATTTGATCAGTAACATTCTCATCAGGCAGGCGGTGGGGCCTGTTCATCCTGCGCGAGGGCCACAGTATTCCTGCGTCCCGTGGCAATTTCCTCGAATTCCAAGTTGGCGTTGCTCACTTTTACGATGCGGAAGCGGCCCAGCAGCGTGTCGCCTTCCGCGACGATGTAAACATCGTCTCCGTCCGACAAAAACGCGCGGCGCGAAGTTCCATTTGGCACCGTGCCGTAACCAAAAAATTTCATGCTGCCGGGAAGCGTCGGGGGAGGAGGGGGCGGCGGCTGCACCGGCCCGTAATTCTGGCGCGTGGCTACCTTCTTGGGCGACTCGGGCGGCGGCGGCGCGATCTCACTGAAAGGATTTCTGCCCAGGCTGTGATATTCCGTCCGCTGCGCGGCTTCCATCTTCTCGCGATGCAATTGGGGATTCTCTACCGCCAGCAACTGGTAGCTCTGGAACGCCGTGGCGTTTCCGGCCACCACCGCCGGCTTGCTACGATTCAAATACCAGACCAACGCCATGACGGCGACGAGCCCGGCCAGCAACGCGATTTGGTTCTTCTGTTTCATTGCGCCCTAAGCCACCCGAAAATACGTTTTCATGTGCACGCTTACTTTGATGGGCCCGTTGGCGCCCTGATTTTGCGTGTCGCTGGCCAACGCCAAGCCGTCCACCGCATAGACGTTTTGCGAGCGCTGCAGTCCGTTCAAGAAGCGCACCACGCTGGTATATTCACCGTTCACGGTAATATCTATGGCCACTTCTTCGACGCCGCGGTTGGGAATTTCTTTTTGTTTGAAGTCGCGCGATTCGATCTGCGCTCCAGCTTTTTTAGCCACACTATCCAATTCGGCGGAAACCGACGAATATCCGCTGCTCACCGGTAAAAGCGATTGCTCAAACCGCTCGCAGTCTCGTTGAATGGCGGGCGTCAATTGACGGATGGAATCGCCGCGCTTGATGTCCGCTCGCAGCACTTCCAGCTGCTTGTTCTGCATCGCCAGTTGTTGCCGTGGCGTCTGCGGCGCGGAAGTCAATCGCCAGTTGTACGCGGCCAGCGCTACGTCCGCGAGCACCAGCAGCACCAGCGCTGCGATGACGGCCCTTTTTTGCACTGAGACGTTGCGTTTCATCAGCTCCTCGAATAAACCGCGGTAAGTTCTACAACTTTTTGATCGCCGGAGCCCGGCCCTTTGACAGGAGTGTGCTCGCTGCCCAGCTCAATGCCGCTAAACTGGTGAGACGATTCGAGCGCGCGGAGGAACTTGAGTTTGGCTTCGTCGCTGGAAGTGCCGACCGTTAGCTTAACCTCGACGCGGCCCTTGACCTGGCGCGGCTCGATGCTGACGACACGCACCCCGCCCGGCAAAATGTGCTCCAGGTCCATGAACATCTGCGTCCAGTTGAAACTTCGCCCGTCGATCAAGGAATTCAGGAAGGCGGCGCGGTCGTGCAGCTTGGCATTTTCCGGCTCGGCAAAAAAACGCTCCAGGGTCGCGCGTTGTTCCTGCAACTCCGCGATTTTGCGGTTGGTCGCTTCGGTCTGCGCGCGCAATCGCGCATCCTGGCTGCGTACGGAATAAACATGCCATCCCAAAGCCAAAAATACAATTCCGGCGATAACGCCCACCGCTCCGGCCATCACCATGAAACGGCGGTGCGTTTCCTGCGCTTTGGTCGCTAAATTAAGCCGTACTCGCATCGTTTAATTCGCCTTGGACTATTACTTTGCTTTTGAAATCGATCAACCGCGGTTCATGGTCCAGCCGACCAAACCTTCCAGTTCCCGGTCGGCCAAGGGCCGAACATCATCATGGACCCGTCCGCCGGAAATCGCGGCGTGCAACAACGAGCCTACCTGACATTTAAATTCCTCTTCGAACGGCGGAATGAATTCCGGCAAGCGCGTGCCCAGCCCGGTCAAACAAACGGCCTGCACGCCTTCGCGCCAGGTGTCCTGGTAAAACGCCGCCACCGGATAAATTTCTTCCAGCAGCATTTGCGGCGTCAGGTCATCGCCTTGCGCCGGCAGCTCCGTGCAGCGGTAACCGCACAGAATCCCTTCTCTGACAATTGCGGTAGTGAGGGAGTTGGCCGACACCCGCGCCAGCAAGGTGGGCCGATGATCGTCCAGCAGAGTGATGGCTGCCAGCGACGAGCTCAGCACCACACCGGGTTGCAGTCCCGCGGATTCCGCCAGCGCTTCATATTCGCGAATGATACGCAGGCGCGCCAAGGCGGTCACGATGTCCACGCCGTCTTCGCGAGGAGATTGCCGCATGAACGAAATCAGCGTTTCGTCGACTTCGAAGGGCACGCTTTTTTTAAGCTTCCACCGCAACATCGGCTCGGCTTCCTGGGCTGATCGCGGGAATTCATCGAAGTGCTGCACAAAGACGCGGATCACCGGATCGGGAAGAATCAGCGCGACATCTTCATCCTTCGCGCGCAAACGGATGCACGCGTTGCTCACCGCCAGCTTCACGGCTGCGGCATTTCCAATATTCGATTCCACCGCCGAGGCCACGATGGCGCGCGGAGGAAGCGCTTCCACCGCATAGCCATCGAGCGCGCCGGT
Source organism: Acidobacteriota bacterium (assembly GCA_030774335.1). Lineage (GTDB taxonomy): Bacteria > Acidobacteriota > Terriglobia > Acidiferrales > UBA7541 > Acidiferrum. The sequence continues at coordinate 13,025 of JALYLI010000229.1, forward strand.
TCGGCTGTAACGGGCCGCGGCCACGCGTTCCGGCGTGATTTCCAGTGCCAGCGGCGGGTGCGGAGTGGCGTCGAGCCAGCGCGTGATGCGCCGGACCAACTCACTCTTGTAAATGCCCTGGCGGAATGCCGTGGCGCTATTCAACGAAAGTCACCTTGTTGATTTCTTTCACGCTGGTAATGCCGTCGCGAATCTTGGCCAGGCCGCTCTCGCGCAACGTAATCATGCCTTCATCGCGCGCGATGCGCTTGATCTCCGAAGTCGGCCGCCGGTCGACAATCATTTCACGAATGCGGTCGGTCAGGTCCAGCAATTCGCAGATAGCTGTGCGTCCATGATAGCCGGTGCCCGAACATTCCAGGCATCCCGCGCCTTCCATCAGCGTAACGCCGCTCCACATCGCCGGATCCAAGCCCGCTTCTTTCAGCTCGCTATTGGTATAATTCTTCGGCCGCCGGCAATTCATGCAGATGATACGCACCAACCGCTGCGCCATGATGCAGTTCAGCGCCGAAACGAAATTGTACGGTTCCACACCCATGTTGATAAAGCGTCCGATGACGTCGGTAACGTTGTTGGCGTGCACGGTGGTGAACACCAGGTGGCCCGTCAGCGCTGATTGGATGGCGATCTGCGCGGTTTCCTGGTCGCGGATCTCGCCGACCATGATCTTGTCCGGGTCGTGACGCAAAATCGAACGCAACCCGCGCGCGAAGGTCAGGCCCTTCTTTTCGTTTACGGGGATCTGCGTAATGCCGCGCAACTGATATTCCACGGGATCTTCGATGGTGATGATCTTATCTTCGTCGGACTTGATTTCGTTGATGGCCGCGTACAGCGTGGTGGTTTTTCCTGAACCCGTCGGACCGGTGACCAGCACCATGCCATAAGGCTCGCGGATATACCTGCGGAACCGCCGCATTTCGTCTTGCGAGAAGCCCACCACATCCAGACTCAGGCTTTGAAATTTTTCTGACAGCGTCTCTTTGTCAAGCACGCGAAGCACGGCGTCTTCCCCGTGGCTCGCCGGCATAATCGAAACACGCAAGTCGATGAACCGGCCTTTGTATTTGACGCGGAAACGTCCGTCTTGCGGGACGCGCCGCTCGGCGATGTCCAAATCACTTAACACCTTGATGCGGGAAATTACCGTGGAGTGCCACTCTTTCGCGATGGGCTGCATGGCATGCTGCAAAACGCCGTCTATGCGGTACTTCACGGCCACTTCGGCGTCGCGCGCCTCGATGTGAATATCGCTCGCGCGGCGCTCCAGCGCGGTGAAAATTACCGTCTCCACCAATCGAACCACGGGACTAACGGTAGTGTCGCGGGTAAGGCGGTCACCTGATATGGTCTCGTCGCTCTCTTCATCGTCCTTGGAAACCTGGAGGGTAAACGCTTCGGTGGCTTGCTCCAGAACACGCTGGGACTGCTCGGTGCGCTTGAGCAGGTCGCTGATCTGGTGCAGCGTGGCGACTTTAATGGCCAGCTTCTTGCCCAGCAGCAGCGGCAACTCATCGCTGAGCAATACCTGGCTGGGATCGGCGACCGCGATCGAAAGCAAATTGTTGTGAACTTCCAGGGGCACAAAGTTATAGCGGAACATCAGGTCCGCGGGAATGGTTCGGAAGAGTTCGGGGTCGATGCGCTGCTCGCGCAGATCAACAAAGTTGCAGCGATACCGCTTGGCCAAGCCGATGGCGTGCTCACGCTCGTGCTGTTCGTCCGCTGTGGCTGGCAGCGCCGCGGTTACGTTGGTGTAGTCTGTAGTCGCCATAGTCTTATTTTCCGCCGGTCACTGAAAACGAAAATATCGGCAGATAAAGTGAAATGAGTATGAAGGCCACCAGAATTCCCATGAAAATCAGGATTACCGGCTCAATGATGGAAACCAGCGCGCCCAGCCGCAGGCTTACTTCTTCTTCGTAAAATTCCGCGATGCTGGTCAGCATCGGCCCAAGAGCTCCGCTGGACTCGCCCACTTCCACCATGTCCAGCGCCATTTCCGGCATTACGCCGCGCGAAGCCAGCGCGCTGTGCAGCGATTCGCCTTCGCGAACCATCTGCGCAGCCCGCAAGATGGTTATGCGCAGCAATTTGCTGGTCAGCGCATCGGAAGCGGTTTGCAGCGCGGTGACCAGGGTGGTGCCGCCGGTCAGCAGCGTCGCCAGCGTGCGCGAAAACTGCGCCACTTGATATTTCAACAAGGTGTCACCGATAACCGGAAGTTTGAACTTGAAGCGGTCGAACGCCGCACCGCCTTCTTCCGTGCGCGACCACGCAAACACCCCAATGGCCGCCACCACGATGGCTGTGATGGTTCCCAACACCACAAAACGGTAATCCACGGTCAGGGCCATCAACAACTTGGTGGACGCCGGCAACTCCACTCCCAAATCGCGATACAGAACCGCAAATTTAGGCACCACGCTGGTGACCAGGTACGTTACGATAATGGTCGCAACCACGATCAATAGCACCGGATAAACCAGCGTCGCCAGAATCTTCTTTTTTACGCCAGTGCTTACCTTTTGATACGCGATGTAGTAATCCAGAACTCCCGAAAGATTTCCGCTCTTCTCACCAGCTAGAATCGCCGTCGAGTACACCTTGGAAAAGACTCCCGCTTCGTCAATGGCCTCTGATAGCGACTTACCTTCACGCACGCGGTCACGAATCTGGGTAATAACGGGCCGCAATTTTGCCGTAGTGGCTCGCGTGGCCAGCAGGTCCAAGGCTTTCAGAATCGGGAGACCGGCCTTGATGAGCGTATTGAACTGTTGGTTGAGGATTAAAAAGTCGGAGCCGCTGATTTGCCGCTGGGTGCGGCGATTCAGCAAGGCTACCAGGCTTCCGCGGGTCTCCACCGAGTAGACGTACAAGCCCCGGTCCGCCAATTTCTGGCGCGCTTCGTCCAGTGTGCTGGCGGCCTCGACGTGCGAAAATACCCGGCCGTTGGCATCCGCCACGCGGCAGACAAACTCCCCCATAGACCCTCAGTTTACCCCAAGTAAGATGTATGCGTGGCCAATGGGGATGGTTGGCTGTTCCTTCCCGTAAATGCCCTTGAAATCCTCCCCGTCGACCCTGAAGGGCTACTTTTAATACGCGGAGGGTGCCTTACCCTCGGCTTTTTGGAGGACCTGCCCGCCGTGGCGGGTGGGGCTCGTAAGGTGAGAACACTTGGAATTTTCCGCGAAGCAAATTTCCGGACGCTGGCGTACCCACATTTTATTCGCGGGTTTATTTCGCGTTATTGTTCTTTGCCCGGTCCAAGGTCCGCGGGCAATTCCCCGTTCACAATCGCCACTCCGGGAGGGGCCTCGAAGTGGAATAATGCCTCGGCGACTATTGGATCGTCACGCCACTGTTCAAAGCGAAACTCGATCGCCACGCCGCCTTTGTCGCGAATGGCAATTCGCGACAACTCCCCCGTGTCGCGGTTCAATTCCAGGAAAACGGTGTCCTGGGCCTCGGTAGATTCCGCCGCGGAAGCCTTTGTTCCGGCCTTTGAAATCTCGCTCCGCAGGCGGCACCGAAAAACCGCACCTTGAGCACTCTGCGCCTTTTCATCGACGGCCGGTTCAATCTTCGCGCACACCCTCGAGACTTTGGTCTCGCCCGCGAGCAACGCCAAGGGAGTCCGCCAATCGGTGCTTTGCTTGGCCGGGACGCGCGTCACGGTGTGGTCGGCGGGCACGTAAAACCAGGCATTCTTCCCGTCGATCAGAAACAGATTGTTCTCCGGAGCCGCGTATTCCCACCGCATTTTGCCCGGCCGCCGAAAGTAGGCGACTCCGGATTCAACCCGGACGGTGCGCCCGTTCTCCGTGTAACGCTCCAGAAACGTGGCCTGGAGAGTTTTCGCCGCGCGGTAACGGCGCTCCATACGCCGAATCGGCTCTAAGGCATTGGTTTTCTGCGCTCGCGCCGAATTGCCGGTAATCCCAACAAGCCAAACAGATGCAGCGAGGGCAAAGAATCGCGCAAACCTGCTCCCCGAGCTATTCATTTCAGGAAGTATAGCAAGGCTCGCCAGCCAAGACCGTCGAGCTATCGCGGTTATAGAACTCGACACGCGAAAATGAACGCGATCTAGCACCGCCACATTAGTTGACTAAACTACAATCAATCCAGAAGCTCTGGCCAAACGCAAAATCAATTTAACTAGATGACGGCCACCGCCCAACTTCCAAACGCCATCCGCGCAGAGCAGTCACGTTGGCACTCAGCGCCGCCTACAAAATCGCCGGCGTCCTGGTTGTCGAAACTCCCATCCGACCAGGCGCTCATCGGTCTCCTGATATTTTTGTCGCTGGTGGCTTACGGCACCACGCTGTTCAACAGCTTCGTTTACGACGACGAACAGCAAATCCTGCAAAACCCGTACGTAAAGAGCTGGCACTACCTGCCGCAGATCTTCGGCTCGACGGTATGGTCGTTCATCGGTGCGGCCGGTCTCACCAATTACTACCGGCCGCTGATGACTTTCGCGTTTCTGATTTTGTGGCGGATTTTTGGCGACATCCCCTTTGGATTCCATCTTTTCAATATCACCTTGAATGCCGCGGTGGTTGTAATGGTCTTCTCCGCGGGCCGCCGCCTGTTTCAGGATCGCCGAATTGCCTGGCTCGCAGCCGTGCTGTTCGCGGTGCATCCGATACACGCCGAGGTGGTCAACTGGATCGCCGCGCTGCCAGAACTGGAAGTCACATTTTTTGTGCTGCTGGCTTTCTGGCTATTCACCCAGCTCGACAGCGGCGCGGTGAAAATTTACCTCGGAACGGTCGTTTACTTCGCCCTGGCCCTGCTATCCAAAGAACCGGCGCTGATGTTCGCGCCGCTGGCTATGGTCTTCGAATTTTTTGTCCGCGCGGACAACCATCGCGCTCCGTTCACAAAGAAAATAGCGCGCTGCGCACCGATCTATATCGTGGCGGCGGGTTATCTTTTGCTGCGCATCGCGCTGTTCGGGAAACTGGCGCCGGTATTGCAGCACCCCAAAGTCACCTGGCCCCAAGCTATCTATTCCGCCTTCGCGCTGGTTGCCGGCTACACAAAATATCTTTTCTGGCCCGCGCCGCTGTCGGCGTTCCACGTTTTTCATCCCAGCATGTCTCTCACGGAATTGCCGGTGGTCGCGGGCGTATGCGTGGTCGTGCTGGCGGTGGCGCTCATCCTATGCCTTTACAAACGTGCCCCGGCTGCGGCTTTCTGCATTTTCTGGATAGGCATCACCATAGCGCCCATGCTCAACGCCCGCTGGATGGCCTCCAATGTCTTCACGGAACGCTATTTGTATCTTCCGTCGGTGGCATTCTGCTGGCTTATCGCGTGGACTGGGATAAATCTCTGGGACCGCTTCCCAACGGACGCGGCAGTACCGAGGCGCGTCATGGTCTGCGGATTCGCGTTAATGTTGGTGGTTTCGCTGGTAGCGGTAATTCGTCGAAACACCATCTGGCGGGACGATCTCACTCTGTACACCCGCACGCTGCAAACCAATCCCGACGCCGCGATCATTCGCAGCAACCTGGGAGCTCTTTATTTCGATGCGCTGCAATTTGATCAGGCCATCGCCGAGTGGCAAGTGGCCCTCGCGCAAAAACCCGACAACATCGTTACCATGAATGCGCTGGGAATTGGTTACACGCGTCTCGGCCGCTATGCCGAAGCCGACTCCATGTTCAAGCAAGCTCTGACCGCCAAACCGTTCTGGGGCGATTCCCACTTTAATTATGCATTGCTGCTGCAAAAGACCGGGCACATGCCGGAAGCCCTGCAGGAATTCAAGCTGGGCGTAACGTTGTCACCGTTAAACGGCGCCGCCCACCGTTGGTATGGTGAAGCTTTGCTGGAAACCGGCCAGTTGGGTGAAGCCGTCTGGCAGCTTCAAAAGGCGGTCGAGCTGGAAGACACCCTCGAATCCATGCACGACCTCGTCAACGCGTATGTCCGTCAAGGGCACTACGGCGAAGCAGAACCCATCCTGCGGCGAATCATCGCCAAATTTCCTATCGACAGCTCTGCCCACTTGCTGCTGGGAAAAGCGCTCGAAAATAGTGGAAAATTCGACCAGGCGAGAATTGAATACCAAACTACACTGGCAAGCGATCCCAACAACCTTGAAGCCATAGCCGCGCTCCACCGTCTTGAAACCAGGTAACGAATGCAGCAAAGAATGCATCCGGGTATCGGAAGCCATTGCACTCGTGTACGTACTCTGCACGTCCCGCCTGTGGAGGGCCTTCGAAAAGGTTGCCAAATAAAAAAAGAAGGGGAGGTCTCTCGACCTCCCCTTCCCAAACCACTGTCCCCGAATCTTACTGAATCGGAGAGCTGCCAACCGTCGCCGTGCCACTGATCGCGTAGCGAATCACGCCGGTCTGGTCGGTGAAGAAACCACGTTGTCCGGTTGATCCTGACGTTGCTGGCAGGCCTGTCAGAGTGTAGGTGTTGGCTGGAGCCGCGGCGGGGGTATACGTAAAATAATATCCGCTCTTGGCAGTTGCGGCGCCACTGGCCAAAGCCAGCGAATCGTCGATTAAGCACGAAGCAGCGGTGCCCGCAACGGTGCAAGGTGCCGCTCCGCCAAGAGCCGCAAGGCTTGGGCTGAAGCCAGCGTTAGGATAGGCGGTGTTGTAAGAAACTTCCGCGGTGTTGATGGAGCGCATGGAGCCG
>JALYLI010000230.1 GCA_030774335.1 Acidobacteriota bacterium
CGTGGTGGATGAAGTGAAAGGCCGCGTCCCGGAGATTTACGTCTCTTTAAAACCAGGAGTCACGCCCAGCAAAGCGGTGCAGGACAAACTTATCTCTACAATCGAAACCATGATTGGAAAGATTGCGCGCCCGAAAAAGATCCACATGGTGCCGGACATGCCCAAAACGCGTTCAGGAAAAATCATGCGCCGCGTGCTGGCAGCAATTTCCAACAATTTAGACACGGGTGACATCACCACGCTCGCCAATCCCGACGTGGTTGCGCAGATCCGCGAACTGGTGCAAGGTCGCGGAGTCGGGCCGCTGAAAGACGGCCCGGCAGACATCAAACTTTTCGGCCAGGAAAGTTAAGTTCTGATGCGCGCGCAATACATCGGGCAGCAGAATTAAGTTCCATCCCACGCAGCATTTATTGCTGATCAGTATCAGGTTTTGCAGCAGCATTCGCTTTCGGCTTAGGATTCGCGCCGGCTTTCTTTTTTGACTTTGCCGTATCGGAATCTGCGGCTTGCGCGGCTTTTGCTTTCGCCTTCGCGTTATCTTGGCCCGCCGTCAGCGGCTTCTCTTTTTTCTTCGCAGCGTCAGTGCCCACTACCGCGGGCGTTTTTCCTTTCGGTTTGGACGGGTCCGCAGTTTTCGGCTTCGCCCCTGTGGCGGCCATAACCGGAGGCGCCGGCTTCAAATCAGCCTTCGCTGCAGGCGCCGCAGCGGCGGTCGGTACGGTCGCCGGTTTTGGGACCTCCACTGCTGCCGGGCTCACTGGTGAGGCGGTAGCAGGCGCAACAATCGTTTGCGGCGCGGGGACTGCCACGCTAACTCCGGGAGCTCCACATCGCGCCTGCACTTGCCCGAGAAGCTCCGCATCCAGCAATCCATCCTGCCACCGCGCAGAGCAGACCTGCTCCGCCGACAAACCAGCCACCCCGTGCAGATCAGCCCTAGCGAGATTTGCCCCGTTAAGTTCCGCTCCGCGCAGCAACGATCCGCCCAGGAAGGCCCCCCGCAAATCCGCGCCTTTCAAGTCTGCGTCCAACAAAATCGTGCCCTTCAGTTGTGCGCCTGCCAGGCTCGCTCCACCCAGGTTCGCGGACGACAAGTCGGCCTCCTGCAGATTGGCAAAAGACAGCACCGCGTGCTCCAGTTTGCTGTCGCGCAAGTCCGTACGGGGCAGATCGGTTCTCAAAAGACGCGCGCCGCGCATACTGACGGCATACAAAGAAGAGCCAGCCATCTTGGCATTCGAAAAATCGGCATTGTCAAAATTTCCGTAAGAAAGATCGGCTCCCCGAAGGTCGGTGGAAACGAATTTCGAGCCCACTGCGTCAGCCGACACAAAAACCGCGTGGTTGGCCTGTGCCCGATCCAGGTTGGCCGATCGCAAACCCGCTTCTCGCAGATTCGCACCGCGCAGGTCCGCTTCGGAAAGATATGCGCCTTCCAGGTCCGCGCGCCACAGTTTCGCATTCATCAGAAACGAACGGTACGCGCGTGCAAAGCGCAAATTCATTTGATTGAGCCGTGCACCCGGTGCGGACGCCATGCCCTCTTCGGTCCAATTGCCCGCGGCAGGCGGCGTGGAAATCACTGCTTCCGTCACGTCCGCGTACGGCCTGTACCCCACCGATTGAAACATCTGTGCGGCCCAGCGCCCGATGTGCGCGGAAGAATGTTCCGGAGCAATATCGCGATCCGCTGGCAACCCTTTGTTCACTCCCAGCGAAACAAGTAGGAGAAATGCGCCCGTGATCAACGCCGCGCGTGTAGTCCTTAGCACCAAGCGGAAAAAGTTTTTCGATTTGGGGATGCGAATCTCGCCGGGCCGTAGCACACGGGCCACAATGCTAGGCAGCCCCGTGGCCGCCGCCACCGAAACAGTAATCAGCAAAACCTGCAGCAACGTCCCGCGGAAATCCTGACGCACCAGGTAGCGTACCCAGAACAGCAAAAGTGTCGCCGGCACGATCCAGTATCCCAATACCATGGAAACGGAAGTCTCAAGCGCCGCCAGAGGTGAACGCCCGTCGCGCAGCCAGCGAAAATGCTTTCGAATCAAACCCATCAAAAACCACGGGCCGTCTCTTTCAGGCGTCTGGCCATCTGGAAACACGGCAGGCAAAGCCGCAATGCTGCCCCACAAACGCAGCAGCAAAAAATGAAACCGCAAATACAGGGCGAATAGCAAAAGCGGCCCGCCTAGATAAAATCCCGCCATGGGCAAAACATTTCCGGCGCTGGCAATCGGGAACGCGGAAGCATTCAGAAGCAAACGCACATCGTTGGTGGAGACAATCAGCAGGCAGCAGACAATGCTTACCGCCAGCGTCAGGAAATAAAATAGTCGCGCAACTTTGCTGGCATCCGCGATGGGGTTGGCGGTACTGAACTCCGCGACCGATTCCGGCAGCAGCGCATCGAAAAGATTCGTTCCGCCAAGCCGGCCCGCCCACAAGCCTTCGGCGCCGTACAAAGTCGCGCCCATGAGATTGGCACCGCGAAGTTCGGTTCCCAGCAACGTGGTATTGCGCAAATCCGCGTGCACCAGATTCGCCCCCCGCAGATTCGCCATGGAGAGATCCGCGCCGGTAAAATTCGCCTTGCTCAGCAGCGCACCCTGCAGATTCACGCCGGTCAAATCCGCGCCTTGCAGATTTGCGGCGCTCAAATCCGCTTTGGTACCGGAATCGCCGCCAGACTCGACCCACAATTTGTGCTGGTCCAGAATTTGCGCGAGTTCCACCATCGAAAAGTCTGACGGATGAATGCCAGAGGTCGCCTGTTCAGCAGGGTCTTTACTGGCCTGCGGGTCACCTAGCTGAGCAAGTGATTCCAGCTCGTCGGTTTGTGTGGGAAGGAGCCGGACTTCGCGGTTTGGCAGCACTTCACCAAGCGTCTCGGCTTTCGCCGCATGCTCGTCCTCAATAAAAATCTTTTTGCCCATGTCTTCCTCTTCTGCCGGTCAATCATCTCGTATGCGCTAGCGGAAAGTCGCCTGCTCCAAGGTACAGGCGGCGCACAGGGGTAACCGAGCCTGTGGATATTCGTTACGAGTGCCTTTTTGGGAATGGGCGGATCGGAGAGGAGTTGCCACAAAATTTGGAGCCGGGGCGTCTTCGCTGAGGGGCCAAGGAGCCCCGGCTTATCCTGCCCGCCTCCGCAGTGAGCGAGCAAGAAACTCGTTACCGCCAAAATTGTCAAGCTTACGGGTAGCAAGCAGCAGGGGGACAACATCTGCTTGCTGGGTGCAGCTATGGCATTACTGAAGTCGAGATCTGCTCAACGCAAATTCGGACGCTAGTCGCGCTCTTCTTCGTTGCGCATAAACTCGTAACGTTCGATAGCGGCCACCACGCCTACCGCGCCCTCGTCACGAGGCTCTGTACGTTGCACTCGTCCAAGGCATCGCACCCTCACTGGGCCCGCCAGCGTGATTTCGTTCGGAAGCGTCAGGAGAATTTCGACGGCGGAACCTTCTTTCACGTCTTTTTGAAGGAAGAAGTACACCCCGCGGGAGCTGACGTCGCGAGACTCCGTACTGGTTTCACCGACGGCCGCACCTGTGGTCCATCGGACGGTGAGCGGAAGGCGCATGGAAAAGCGCTGGGTAGTGCGGCGTTCTGAACCGGCAGTCAAGGAGAAGCCTCCTAATAGATCAAGAGTGTATCCGGGTATCACATTGGGAACAATAGGACTGTAGGTTCAAAGAGTTCCGAGCCTTGGCGGGTACCGATGTACTAGGACGAGGCAGGGGGCTAAGCCCAGAACCTCACGTGAGACTGGGTTTAGTTGCTAAGTCTGGTCAATCAACCGGTGGTGTATGGCGTAAAGCGCCAATTCCAGGCGATCCGAAACGCCCAGCTTATCGAAGATATTGTGCAGGTGATTCTTCACCGTTTGTTCGCTGATGAACAGCTTCTCGCCGATCTCTTTGTTGCGAAATCCCTGCGCCACCAGTTGCACGATCTCTTTTTCGCGATCGCTCAACAGTGGCTTCTCGCGCCGCGGCCCGGACTCGGAAGACTTCGAGAACGCCTTCATCACTTCGGCGGTCATCCGATTATCTAGCCAGATTTCTCCGGCATAAACGCGCTGAATGCTCTTCACCAGCAGGTCGGTCGCTGACTGTTTCAGAACGACACCGCGTGCCCCCAATCTCATGGCCCGCACGACGTCGCGGTCATCTTCCGCCGCCGTCAACACAATCACGCGTGTCGGCAACGTATCGAAATTCACTTCTTCCAATACAGCCAGGCCATCTTTTTCCGGCATGCGCAAGTCCAGCAGCAAAATGTCTGGCTTCAATTTTGCCAGCAGCTTGATGCATTCCACGCCGTTTTGCGCTTCGCCGACGATGGACATATCCTCATCAGAATCCAGTAACTTGCGAAGACCGTCGCGAAAGATCGCGTGGTCGTCCGCCAAGAGAACTCGTATTTGTTGTTTAGCTTTTGCCATGTCAGCCGAGTGGAATTTCGATGATCAGGCGCGCTCCGTGCCCAGGGTTCGATTCCACCGTCAGAATGCCCCCGACAGTACGCGCACGCTCCTTGATGGAGATGGGTCCCAACCTCAGGCGGTCCAACTCGTCTCCTGTGAAACGGCCCGCAAAACTAAAGCCCTCGCCGTTGTCATCCACGACTAACACAAGAGCGCTGTCGTCCTGTGACAGTTTTACCACGACATGGGAAGCCTTAGCATGCTTTTTTATGTTGTTGAGTGCTTCACGATATATCTGGAAAATCTCGCGGCAGACGCGGTCTGGAGCGTGTATTTCCGCCGAATCGATCAGTAAATCGAGGGCAATCACCGACTCATTGCGGTAACGTTCCGCAAATCCATTCATCAGGTCCACCAGGTCCGCGCTCTGGACCCGCAGCGGGCGCAGGTCCGTGACCATGTGCCGCAGTTCTGCGGACTCATTCCGCACCGTTTGCTGCAGCGATGCCAGGCTACTTACGGCGTGTTCTGGCGATGCGGTCACTCCTCGGCGGAGCACGTCAATTTGTATCTCGATGCTGAGCAGAGTCTGAAGAATTCCATCGTGCAGATCGCGCGAGATGCGGCTGCGTTCCCCTTCGATGGCCCGAGCGCGCAGATGCCGCAATAAAAAAATATTTTCGAGCGCGGGACCGACGTGGCGCGCAATGCGTTCCAGCCACGCGAGATCGGCTTTCTGAAACTGCTTCCGCGAGTCGCGCAAATTGATCAGAAAAATGCGTCCGGCAGGCAGGCCGCCCTGATCAAACGTCACGCTGATCAGCGAACGGAGCTTCAGCTCCTGTTGGGTGGTCCCAGGAAGCCTGGGCAATGTTTTAAGTTTCCGGTGATTGGTGCGATTCCAGCCAAATCCCGAACCATTTCCCGTCAGGCTGTTCCAGCACACTGTGGCGTCCATGTCATCCAGCAGAAACCCATCACACCTCGAAAGCGGCAGCGCTTGCGGAATCAGCCGCTCGCTTTCCCCCGCTTTCAATCGCCATAGGAAAATGCGCTCCAAGTCCACGTCCCGGAACGCAAGCATCGCCTCTTCGGTATGAAAAGCGTTAGCCAGTTCATCCAGCAGCAGCCGTAAAGACTCCGCCAATCCCTGGTCCACCTGCATGGTTCCGGTGATGCGTGAGAGAAATTCATTCTCCCCGACATATCGCCGGCTCAGGTCGCCCAGGAACGCGAGCCCGCCTCCAGCGGCAAATGTAACCACCACCAGCGCGATCCAGCCCATGGCGCGCATCCACCCAATTTGCCCTTCGAGCGCCGTGCGCACCACCAGCGCCAACGAAAGCACGCCCGCGATGGGGATCGCGGAAATGAGTCCCCAGCGCGATCCCGACGCGTAGCAAACGAACAGGTACGGAAACCACAGCGCCACGGAAAACGGACTGATATACAGAAATATGCCCAGCGCCAGCAGGTCCACCGCCAGCGGCAAATGCCACGGCCGGTCACGCAGCACCCATTCGACGGGTATTACCAGCAGGGAAATTACGAGGTACCCAATGAGAAAAGTCAGCGCGTGCCGGGGATAGGAGGCAGCCGGCTGCTCCACCACCGCGATCAGCGCCAGCAGCACGCTGATAGGCCGCGCGTACACAATCTGCCTGCCAAAGTTCAAGCGTTCGGTTTCGTGGGGGCTCATGCGCGGGGACGCGTTTCCTAGCTGCAAGTCTAACAACGGAACACCAACCCCAGCGTCCCCACGTCAACACAAGTTTCCAGTTCGCTACACCTCGGTGGCTGCTTTTGATGAATTCAGTTAGCTTTGGTGTCCCCTTTTGAGCACTGCGGGACCGGACCAGCCGATCAGGTCTATCATCGTCTGGTGTGGCTTCCTTAAGTCCGCCGAATTCTTGCAAAACTTACAGAAAACACGGGAATTGGCACGCATAGCTTTATCTGGCAAAATCCGTCAGGGTCGCTTTAACTATAAATTGCCTGGCTGTAATGGAAGTCTCATTGCTTCATATTTTCTGGTGTAAACCCGAAGAGGTTAACGAATAAAATGGGACGAATAGCGCGAAGTTGGGAACTGGTCGAGAAAAGCGTGGGGATCCTCACGCGGCACAAGTCGCTGATGTTCCTGCCCGTGGCTTCCGCGATCGCGTCCGCGGCCGTTTCCGTGGTGATGTTGAGCATCTGTGCGCTGGCCTTTCGACCCGAAATACGGGCGTACTTGGCCGTCCGCCACCAATACGCACACATGAGTCAACCGATGTGGGTTTTCTTCTTTGTGTTTTACCTCGTGAATTACTGCATTGTCGTGTATTTCAACGTCGCCCTGGTAACGATAGTGTCGAGAATACTTGAAGGCGGAGCGGCCTCCATCAGCGATGGGCTCCAGGCCGCTTGGGAACGCAAAGGCCGAATTTTTCAGTGGGCGTTGCTGGCAGCGACTGTCGGAGTATTCTTACGGGCCCTTGAAGAACGTCTGGGGTTTCTCGGCCGCATCGCGGTGAGGCTATTCGGCGCAGCCTGGGCGCTGGCCAGTTATTTTGTCGTCCCCGTTCTTGCCGCCAACGACGTGGGCCCCGTTGAGGCCCTGACTCAATCAGGGCAACTTATCAGCGAGACCTGGGGAGAAGAGGTGGCCGGGAGCTTTAGCTTCGGCCTAATTTTCACGATATTAGCGATCCCGGCAATCGCGTTGCCCTTCGCCTTAGGCAGGCATTTCGGCATCGCCGGGCAACTTTCCGGACTTATTCTCATGGTGATCTATTGGGTGTTTCTGGCCATCACCAGCGCGACCGTCCAGGGAATTTTCAATGCCGCTTTGTATCGCTACGCAAAGACCGGCGAAGTTTCATCTGGCTTTGATTCGAGCGATTTCAAATACGCCTGGGAGTCGAAGAGCTAATTTTTCAATCGCGGTTTACTCGCCACCGCGCGTGATTCTATATACTGCTGATGATAATCTCGGCACCAATAGAGTAGGTTCCGGGTTCATTGGTTCGAACCATGTTGGTGTGCTTCCCTGTTGAGCCTTCTGTACTACCGAACAGGTGACTGCTAAGGTTTGGCTGCACCTTATCCACAATGTTCAATTGACCGCGGAACGATAAGCTCGACAAGGTCCAGAGAAAGAATAGCGTGCCTTCTAGAGCCATCCGATTACTATTCTTCAGACGCGCCCGGCGCGCCGTGACTCTTGCGCTGCTGATGTTTCTTGCAATGTCTTTTCTGCCTCTGTACGGAGCTGCAGCTCAAGGGCCAGTAAAGGGGCGCCTACTTACCCGCGGTGAAGGTTTGGCAGTCGCGGAAGTTATCTCCGAGCACCGCACAACGTTGCATCGGCGCGGAGCGAAGCCGGATTGTTCGCACCTGGTGAACGATGTCTACAATGTTGCTGGTTTTCCGTATCTCTACGCGAAATCTTCCGATCTGTACCGCGGACATCCGAGCTTTGTGCGAGTGAAATCTGCCCAGGCCGGCGACCTGATCGTCTGGCGCGGCCA
>JALYLI010000231.1 GCA_030774335.1 Acidobacteriota bacterium
GGCATCTCGTCAAAGATGTTGTGCTTAAACGGCCTCACGGATGCTGAGAATGCGTAGCACGCCTTTGCTGGTTCTCACACTTTCGGCCGCTCTCGGGATCGTAGACGGTGGGTTTCAGCCCGATTTGGTGCGGGACAGCGCATACAATCTAGTCGGAGAAGTGGGGCCGTCGACCATTGCCGAACCGGGTAAGACCGCAGCCACTCAATCATTCAATCTGTCCCCAGACGGTGCCCAACTGGTGCTCTTGTACGAGACATGGAAAACTCAGACCGGGTCCCCGGAGAACACGGGGTTATGGATCGCGCTTTGGGATCGATCAGCCCAGAAGATCACGAAGCAAGTGCATCTTGCCGAGAATGATCTGCCCCCGCCCGCTCATAATTCAGACCCTCGCGGCCCGATCTTTAACGAAAACTACCTGTACATGCTAAGACTGAGAAGGGATTTGGTCATTTCTGCGAATCAGAGTTTCGTACTAGTCATGGCGCTGGGAAGAGTTTGGGTTCTGGATGCTCGAAGCTATTCGACGGTCTGCACAATTAATTCCCCAGATTCGGCACCGGCTGCACCGGTCCAGATTCAAGACGTTGGGAAATCCGGCTTTGCCGTTGTCTTCCAAGACGGAGTCAAACATTTTCGAGTCGACCTGTTCGATTTTCCCTCTGGCAAGCTGCTCGCAGAATGGCCCTCGACCGTCATACCCGACTCTTTCTCTCCGGACGGAATGTTGGCCGTCGCGCCAGACTTGGACAATCGCAACGACGACGGCGTCACGAGCGTGCAGTTACTCGACGGCCGCAGCGGCAAGAAGATAAAATCCATTCCCGTCGGATTCGGGTTCAAGAAGAGCCGGTTTGGTGCGCCCACAGCAAACGGCTCTGTGATTGGCAAGTTTTTGAACAACCAAGAGATTGTCGTCGCACCAAGCGCCGACAGGGATCGTAGCGGACTTCGTTCAGGAAACAGTTTGGAGATCATTGATACTTCGCAGGGCCGAGTCACGCGTGAAATTACCCCGCAGAAGTTTGGCCCCATAGGAGTGCTCGTGGTGTCTGCCGACCGCACGCACTTTGCCGTCGAGAGTGTCGAGGCCGGGAAGCATTGGATAAGCACCGAATCGTTGAATCCCAAACATTACACACATAAAGCCATGGTGTTTGCGAGCAAATCCGGCGCAATGGAAGCAGCAATCCCGATTTCCTCCGCCAGAGCCGGCGGGAATGTCTCGCTTCGCATTTCCGCAGATGCTTCGACCCTAGCGATGCGAATCGGCGAAGCAGCGCAGATATTGAGCGTGAAGTGACGCAGTGTTTGTGAGTGGCGTGCACTTATGGTGGGATGTCGATGCGTGATGTAACCTTGCTTTTTTCTGTCTCACATCCTCAATTGACGCAATATGCGTGCAGCCTGGTCCCCTGCTGGACTCAGTCCGTATGATGTTTTCAATCGACATTAAATGGGGACGTTGCTGGCGGGTGGCCGACCCTTGCTTTCTTCTTCACCCGGGCACTCCAACGACAGGTTGTACAGACTCAAACAGACTCCTCGTCGCGAGGGTGCCCGATCCCTTTCGGTTTTTCTGAAAGCCTCGGCTATTCCCTTTTGGACTTTTCCGCTCCCTGAACCGCGCCATTCCATTCGTCATACGACTTTTCCACACGACAGGTGTACTTCCCTCTCCCATTTCTATCCCGTAGTACAGTAGAAGTTACGTTATTTAACCAGTAAAATCACCCATGACCCGCGACATCCGGGCAACCACTCTTCTTTTTCAAAACCCTTCGTGTGCGGTGGTCTCCAAATTCCAACTCCCAGCTCTCAGGCTCCCAGCCTTAGCCCGCCTAAAAAATGGCCTCTTTGCCGGTCTAATTTTTGTCTTTTACCTGCCGAAGGCAGGCTTGGCCCTCTTTTTCGCGCCCCTTCAAGGTGTCTCTTTTTGTCTGTTGCCTCCTTTTTGCATCTTCGTTTTCTTTGTTTTCAACATTTTCCAGCCTCTTTTCCGAAAAACAGGGGGGTGACATAGCATGCCCTCAGTTCCAAATCCATGCCTCTGCAAGCCGCAATCCGCGCACGCCTCTGCAAGTTCAGCCCCGTATTCATGTGACCGCCTAAACGGTGTTCGATACGCGCCCGACTCCGACGCCCTCCACGCGCCGGTGTGGTATTCTTTTTACGTCACCCTTTTGCGTTGCTAACATCGTCGCGTGCAAAAAACACGCCCGCGAAATCGCGCGCTGAAGATCCACGGGTACTTGGGGAATATGTCGACTGTAATCACTCCGCCGCTGCCAAAACCGAAGCGCGAAGTCATTGACCGCGCCGTCATCCGCTTCGCCGGCGATTCCGGCGACGGCATGCAGATCACCGGCAGCCAGTTCACCAACACCGTCGCGCTCTACGGCAACGACATCCGCACTTTTCCCGACTATCCCGCCGAAATCCGCGCCCCTGCCGGAACATTGCCCGGCGTAAGCGGCTTTCAGTTGCATTTTTCCTCCGACGAATTGTCCACTCCTGGCGATGCCGTGGATGTGCTGATCGCCATGAATCCGGCGGCCCTCAAAGTCAACGTCGCCGACCTCAAAGCCAATGGCATCTTGATCGTAAACAGTGACAGCTTCACGGAAAACGACCTGCGCAAAGCGCAGATGACCGCGAATCCGCTCGAAGATCATTCGCTGGATAAGTTTCGTCTCTTTTCCGTCGAACTCGAGCGCCTGACCCGCCGCGCCCTCGAACACCTCGGACTTGATGCCAAGTCCATGGATCGCTGCAAGAATTTCTTTGCGCTGGGCATGTGCTATTGGCTCTACAACCGCTCCATGGATTCAACCGTTCGCTGGATTGAAGACAAGTTCAAGAACAAGCCTCTCCTGACGGAAGCCAATAAGCTTGCTATGAAGGCTGGCTATTCCTATTGTGAAGCCACGGAAGCCTTTCAGATCAGCTATGAAATTCCTCCCGCGCAACTGTCGCCCGGGCTGTACCGCAATCTAAGTGGAAATCAGGCGTTGGCCCTGGGTCTGGTCACCGCCTCACAAAAATCCGGCCTGAAATTGTTTCAGGGCAGCTATCCCATAACGCCCGCGTCGGACATTCTCCACGAGCTTTCCCAGTACAAAGATTTTGGCGTGATGACTTTTCAGGCCGAGGATGAAATCGCGGCGATCACCTCTGCAATTGGCGCCGCCTACGCTGGAGCCCTAGCGGTTACCACCACTTCCGGCCCAGGTATGTCGCTAAAGACCGAAGCGCTGGGCCTGGCCGTCGCCATCGAATTGCCGCTGGTGATCTGCAACATTCAACGTGGCGGCCCTTCGACCGGCCTGCCCACAAAAACCGAGCAGGCCGATTTGCTGCAAGCGTTGTTTGGCCGAAATTCCGAAGCCCCCATTCCGGTGCTCGCGGCCGCCACTCCGGCCGACTGCTTTTGGGTTGCGCTCGAAGCATGCCGCATCGCCCTCAAATATATGGTGCCGGTAATCCTGCTTTCAGACGGCTATCTGGCCAACGGTGCGGAGCCCTGGCTCGTTCCTGAGCTGAGCGAAATTCCCGACTTCAAAGTCGAATTCGCAAAATCCATGGAAGGGTTTTTGCCCTACAAGCGTGATCCGCAGACTTTGGCGCGGCCGTGGGCCGTTCCCGGTACCCGCGGGCTCGAGCATCGCATCGGCGGCCTGGAAAAACAGGACGTCACCGGCAACATCAATTACGAACCGCTGAACCACGAAAACATGGTGCGCATTCGGGCCGCAAAGGTAGCCGGCATCGTCCAGGATATTCCCGACGTTGTTCCCGCCGGCGATCCCGAAGGCGATTTGCTAATCGTCGCCTGGGGCTCCACACACGGAGCGATAACCGCCGCGTTGCGCTCGCAGCGCGAAAAAGGCCGCAAAATCGGTCACGTGCATCTTCGCTATCTCAATCCTCTGGCGTCCAATCTGGGTGAAGTCATCAAGCGCTACAAAAAAGTGTTAGTGCCCGAATTGAACATGGGTCAGTTGCTTTGGGTGTTGCGCGCAAAATATCTGGTGGACGCCGTGGGGCTCAACAAAATTCAAGGGCGCCCTTTCAAAAAAGCCGAACTCGAGCAGAAGATCGAAGAAATGCTGGGCAGCGGGGAGAATATTTCATGAGCGCCACAACGCTTCCTCCCGTCGTGCCGCTCACCAAAAAGGATTTTCAGACCGACCAGGAAGTCCGCTGGTGCCCCGGCTGCGGCGATTACGCTATTCTCTCGGCGGTGCAGGCAGTTTTCCCGGAGCTAGGCATCGCGCGCGAAAATTTCGTCGTCGTCAGCGGCATCGGCTGCTCCAGCCGCTTTCCCTATTACATGAATACTTTTGGGTTTCACACCATTCACGGCCGTGCCCCCGCGGTAGCCACTGGTGTCAAATCCCAGCGCCCAGATCTGGAAGTCTGGCTCGCCACCGGCGATGGCGACGCCCTATCCATCGGCGGCAATCACACCATCCACATGTTGCGGCGCAACGTGGGCGTCAAAGTTCTGCTCTTCAACAACCGCATCTATGGACTAACCAAGGGCCAGTATTCTCCGACCTCGGAACTGAACAAAAAGAGTAAGTCCACTCCCTTCGGCTCCGTGGATCGCCCCTTCAATCCTCTTTCTCTGGCCATCGGCGCGGAAGCCACGTTTGTCGCTCGCTCCGTTGACGTTTTTCAGGGTCACCTGAAAGAAACGTTGAAACACGCCGCCGCCCACAAAGGCTCCGCCTTCGTCGAAATTTTGCAAAACTGCAACATCTTTAACGATGGCGCGTGGTTTTCTCTGACCGACCGCGACGCCCGCAGCGAGCACGTCATCCAACTGGAGCACGGCAAGCCCCTGGTCTTCGGCAAGCAGCGCGACAAGGGCATTCGCATGAGCGGCCTCGACATGGAAGTGGTCCCGCTCGGCGGCGGCATCTCCGAAAAAGATCTTCTCGTCCACGACGCCCACCACGCCGAGCCCGCTTACGCCTTCCAGCTTTCTCAAATGGAGAAGCGTCCCGGCTTCCCCACTCCCATCGGCGTCCTGCGCGCCTGGGACGACGTGCCCCGCTTCGAAGACGTCATGAATCAGCAGATAAAAGATGTCATCGCCAAGCGCGGCGCCGGCGACCTCAACAAACTCCTGCGCGCCGGCGACACCTGGGAAGTGAAATAATTTTTTCACTCTGCTTGCAAAACGATTCGTAAAACTTCCGCCCTTGTGTAACATCTGACGTTAAGTAACATCTAACGAATCAGTTCGTAGTATCCAAATGACTGATGATTCTCCTCAACTCGCCCCATTCTTCCCGCTCGGTGACATCGATCCGTTCGCGCAGACCTTGCTGGACTCCGCTCCGGACCAGTCGGCCAGCCTGGACTTACTCTACGAGGTCAGCCGCGAACTAACTTCCATTCTCGATCGCGAAGAATTGCTTCGCCGCATCGCCCAACACGTCAAACGCATCGTGAATTATCACGTCTTCACCGTGATGCTTTGGAATGAAACCAGCCAGTTCCTCGAGAGCGTCTTCGCCATGCATTACGAAGACGCCATCCCCGCGCGCCTGCGCATGCGCTTGTTCCAGGGCATCACCGGCACGGCCGCGGGAGAGCGCCGACCCGTGCGCATCGGCGACGTCCGCCTTGATTCGCGCTACATACAATTTGATACTGATGTGGAAGTCCGCGCCGAACTGGTGATTCCCCTGCTGCTGCAGCACCGCCTCATCGGCGTGCTCGATCTCGAAAGCACCGTGCCCCAGGCCTTCACCCTCGAGCACGAACAAATGCTCGGAACCATGGGCTCCTATGTCGCCATCGCGCTTGAGAATGCCCGCTTGTACCAGGATGCGCGTGAAAACGAGTCCCGCCTTCTGAACGATTTAAATACCGCGCGCGAAGTTCAGCGCCAGCTCCTCCCCAAGGGCGCGCGAGAAGTTCCCGGCCTCGATATTGCCGCAGCCTATGTTCCGGCCCGGGAACTTGGCGGCGACTTCTACGATTTTCAGCCCTACGGAGAAGGCCGCCTCGCCTTCGCTCTCGGTGACGTCTCCGGCAAAGGCACAGCTGCCGCCTTATACGGCTCGCTCGCCATCGGAACTCTGCGCGAAGTCGTCACCGATCGCACCATCGGCGCCGCGCAAATGCTTGCTGCGCTGAACAAGCGCATGTTCGGCGCACGCCTCGAGTCCAAATTCATCGCGCTGCTTTTTGGAATTTACGACGCGCCGAATCGCCGCCTCACGCTGGCAAATGGTGGAGAACCCTATCCCCTGCTCGTCCGCGCCGGGGTCACCACGGAAATCCAAATATCAGGCGTCCCACTCGGACTATTCGGCGATACCGAATACGAGGAAATTACCGTCGATCTGCAGCCGGGCGACATAGTGATCTGCGCATCAGATGGCATCCTGGAATCCGAAGATAGCGAGCAACAGGAATTCGGCGCCGAGCGTCTCCACGCTCTGCTCGCCGGGATCACCACTGACGACGCCGCGCTTACGATTGCCGACAGAATTCTCAGCGCCACCGACGAATACAGTGGCGCCGAATCCACTCCGCATGACGATCGCACCCTGATCGTGCTGCGCGTCACCGATGAACACGGGTCGGACTTCGCAAAATTGCCGATTATTTACTAAGCGCCAATAATTCTAGTTCGCGTCTCCCGCCCAGTGCACCAGCCCGCACTTTCGGCACATCGCCCCGGGTTTGCTGTTGTCCACATGGTGGAAATTTCACGCCGCAAATATTTCAGTGCGCGCCATCGGCGCCCGGAACTCCATTAGCCTGCAGCAGATCAGGATTCTTCAAGATGGGCAGCCATTTCTCGCGCACCGCGGCGAATTCCGGCCAGTTCTTTTTCGCCACCGGTTCCGACGGCGGCAATCCCAATTTTTCAAAATTCCTGTATTGCCCTTTCTGCAGAATTCTGAAATCCAGGTGCGGCCCGGTGGAAAGCCCGGTGCTTCCCACCACCCCGATAATTTTGCCGATGGCCACATGCTCTCCGTTGCGCACGTACATGCGCGCGAGATGCAGATACATAGTTTCGTATCCGCTCGCGTGCTGTATCTCGACCATGTTTCCCTCGCCGCCTTTGCGGCCGGCGAAGGTCACTTTACCGCTGCCGATGGACTGCACCGGCGTACCAATCGGCGCGCCGTAATCGGTTCCCAGGTGCGCGCGATAGGTTTTCAAAATTGGGTGGAAACGCGCTTTGCTGAAGTGCGAAGTCACCGGCGCGGCAAATTTCAGCGGCGAGCGCAGAAACTCCTTTTGCAGGGATTTGCCGTCCACCGTGTAGTAAGCAGCCTGGCCGCTGGGATCGTGAAACAACAGCGCCTGGTAACTCTTGCCGCCGTTATCATATTCCGCCGCCAGGATTCTTCCATACGACGCCGTTTCCCCGCTGGAATATTTTTTCTTCTCCAGCACTACGCGAAATGTGTCACCCCTGCGCGGATCGGTATAAAAATCCAGGTCGTAGCCGAATATTTGTGCCAGTCGCATGGTAAGTTCCGGCGATTCCCCGCTCTGCTGTACCGCGCCAAAAAGCGAATCCTCGATGCGCCCGCTGACCGCCGCAATCACTGTGGTGCTCGGTATGAGTTTTATTTCCGCGGAAAAAGCATCGTCCAGAGGAACAATTTTCAGCACCCGGTCGCCATCGATTTTGTAAGCTATCTCCCGCAACGCGCCTTCCGCGGAGCGCGCCACCGAAATAGTATTGCCGGCGCGAATCTGCCGCAGATTAAACGCGCGCTGCGCGGCGGCCGAAACGCCCGCAGCTTCCATGTTCGTCAGCCCCAGCTTCTCCAGCGCCACCATGAAATTTCCGGTTGGTACGCGCTTTTCCACGGGCGGCACAACCGTTTCACGCGGGATTATCGCTACATTTTGGGAAAGATTAACTTCCTGCTGATACTTCATCGCCGCCGCATGGCGGACGCGCAGCGAGTAACCAATCCCCGCTGCTCCCGCAGCGACAATTACCAGCACCACGATCGGTAAACGCCGGCTCAGCATGCCTCGTTAGACGCGGTTTCTTGAAATTTGTTTGGATATTTGATCGTGCGGGAGTTTGCGGGCACGGCCCGCAGCTTAACCTAATACGTGGACAGCACTCAACAATCTTAGTTGGACAATTTCTGACCTAGGGAATGTAGAGTTACCGCTTCGCTGAAATCTAGCGTCCCGACTTCCTTATCGGAAGCGCACTGGCGGTCGTCACCGTCGCGAAATAATTCTGTTCGCGCAGGCGGCGATAGATGTTGCCGGCCACTTGCGCAGCCGTGGGGCCTTTTACGCGCCGGGTATTCCCGCGCAGCAGTACCGCCAGCGCAATTTTCGGGTGCACTTCATCCGCATAGGTAACGAACCAGCCGATGCGCGACGGCGTAGTGTGATCGTCGCAGGTGCCCGTCTTTCCCAGCGGCGTTTCATCCCCGCCGCGATCAAAGCTGGACTTGCCGGTGCCATACAGCACTGCCGCTAGCATGCCTTCGCGAAGTTCCGGCAAAATCTGTTCGATATTCAGTTGGCGCTTCACTCGAGGAGCAAAAGCCAGTTGTTCGTCTGTGCTTCTCGGATACTGCAAATAATAGAGTGTCCCGCCATTGGCAAACGCCGCAGCCAGGGAAACCAGTTGGAACGGCGTCATCTGGATGCCTTCGCCATAACTGGACATGCGCGCCACGCCCCCGTGCGCTGGCGGCTGCATCGGAAACGCCCCGGGATGTTCTTCCGGCAAGTTGTATCCGGAAAGTTCGCCCAGGCCCAACAGGCGCGCGTACTTCGAAACGGTATCGAAGCCCATGCGCAAGCCCAGTTGCTCGAAAAATTCGTTGTTGGAGTGCGCCATGGCATCCGTCAAATTCATGTATTTGCGGCGGCCGACCTTGAGAACCGTGTCGCGGTTAATTACGTTTTCCTGCAGCGCGGCCAGCGCAATGGTGGGCTTGATCGTGGAGCAGGGAATGTAACCTTCGCCAAACGCAATTTTTTGATTTACGACCGTAAGAATTCTTCCGGTGTTCGGATCCACGGCCACGACCGCGCCGTTATAACGACCCAAACCTTCCACAGCAGCTTGGCGCACAATGGGATCATCAAATGTAGTGATATCGGCGCTGGAGGAATCCGCAAACGTGGGAACTCCGCCGTGATAACGCGCGGGAGCCCGGCGCGTGCGGGTTGCGGGCCTGCCCCTGAGCGCTCCAGCCGCTGCCGGCGCGGGAAACGCGCACAGCATCGCGAGCACAGTTGCAACCGTAGCTTTTGCCAAATCCTTCACAACAACCACCTCAGCTTGCATTTTTCCGTTACAAAACTTTGCGGGCGTTGATTCTCATCGAAGCCGCGTCGCCGGTCAACAGTGATTTAGGAAGACCTTTCCAGCTATCAAGATTGCCGTCTATCAGATGCGCCTTGCCGCCTGAATGCTGGCTTGCCCTGGCCGGCACGCATCCTATCCACTTGAGACATAGTAAGGTCCGGTATTGTGTAGCGCAATAGCCTGCGAGGGCCAGTACGAGCGTATGTGCTTTGCTTTGTATCAACTGGCCGGAGGGTCAGCCCCGGCCTTGCGTCCGGCAAGGATGGTCGTGCGGGCATGAAAGTGAAGCCGCCCTTCGGAATCGCGAAATGGCCGCGTTCCGCTTAAATCGCGCTGTAGATCGTCTTCCAGCAGTCGTCGTACTTCCCTGGCCTTGTCTGGAGGCGCTTGGGTGGTAGCCAGCCAGCGCTCCACTTCGGGCCGCAAATCATCGGCGGTAAAAACCGTTTCAGCTTCAAGTTCGGCGTCGCGAAAAATATGCAGCAGTTCACTCAGTGGCAGTGCCCGAACATGTGAAGGATCGCGCAGAATTTCCCACCGATCCTGATACGCCGCGCGCGACGAATGTTCGCTGGCGTAAATATCTTCCACCAGCACGGTGCCGCCGCGCCTGCACACCCGCGCCATTTCTTTCACTACTCTTGCGGGCTGCTGCACGTGATGCAAAGCCAGGCGGCACACCACCACATCAAACTGTTCCTGTTCAAATGGCACGTTCTGCGCGTCGCCAATGCGAAACGAAATATTTTTCACGCCGCGCTGTGCGGTTCGCTGCCGCGCGATGGCCAGCATCGCCTCCGTCAAATCCAGGCCCACAACTTCGCGCGATTCTTTCGCCAACGCTTCAGCGATGTATCCCGGACCGGTAGCCACATCCAGCACGCGCTCCGTGCCTTTCAAATGCGCGGCGGACACCAGGCGCTGCATACGCTGCTCGTCAGTGACCCAGGGATTCGACGCAAACGCCTGCGCCTGTATAGTGAATGATTCGCGAACAATCTCGTTGTGTGATGACATGGCTGCTTCAGTTTATCAGGCGAAGACACAAACGCCCTCTCCGTTAGAAAGGCGAGGGCGTTTGAAGAGCCGAAAAAACGAAATGGTTTGAATCTACCTTAACGTGCTGGACGGCCTCGTGCCGCATCTGCTCCAGCCGTCGCCGCCGAAGCCTTTACCGGAGGCTTTTCCGGCTGCGCATTCGGAGCGTGACCGTTTGGTGCCGTGGCCGCCGCGGAGTTTGAAACTCCCGGAATAGAAATCTCCAGCTTCTTGCGTAATGCCAGTTCCAGCTTGTCGCGCACATCTTTGTTCTCTTTCAAAAATGTACGCGCATTCTCGCGGCCCTGGCCCATCCGCTCGCTGCCAAAGCTGATCCACGTGCCACTCTTTTCGAGCACGCCACGGTCTACTCCCAGATCAATCAGATCGCCTTCCCTGGAAATTCCTTCGCCGTAAATAATGTCGAATTCCGCTTCGCGGAATGGCGCGGCCACCTTGTTCTTGACGATTTTTGCACGTGTGCGCGAGCCCACGACCTTGTCGCCGTCCTTGATGGCTTGAATGCGGCGGATATCCACGCGCATGGAGGCGTAAAACTTCAGCGCGCGTCCGCCCGTGGTGGTTTCCGGATTCCCGAACATCACGCCGATTTTTTCGCGGATTTGGTTGATGAAAATCAGGCAGGTGCGTGACTTCGAGACAATGGCGGTCAACTTGCGCAACGCCTGGGACATCAGGCGCGCCTGCAATCCCATCTGCGGGTCGCCCATCTCCCCTTCTAATTCGGCCTTGGGCACCAGTGCCGCCACGGAGTCCACTACCACCACGTCAACTCCGCCGGACCGAATCAGCGCCTCCGCGATTTCCAGCGCCTGCTCACCGTTGTCTGGCTGCGACACCAGCAAATTATCCACGTCCACACCCAACTTCCGCGCGTACACCGGGTCGAGCGCGTGCTCGGCGTCTATGAACGCCGCCTGGCCGCCAAGCTTCTGCGCTTCCGCAATGACGTGCAGCGTCATGGTGGTTTTGCCGCCCGATTCCGGGCCATAAATCTCAATCACGCGTCCACGCGGAAACCCACCCACACCCAGCGCGGCATCAATGGACAAACATCCGCTGGGGATTACGCTGACAGGCACCAGCACATCGCGACTGCCCAGGCGCATGATCGAGCCCTTGCCATAAGATTTCTCGATCTGCGAGATTGCGGCCTCGAGTAGTTTGGATCTATCGTCTGCGGTCATGCGACACCTCGGTG
>JALYLI010000232.1 GCA_030774335.1 Acidobacteriota bacterium
CTTGCCGCACCGTGAACGCGGCGTTCGGCGTGTCGATTTCATATTGATCGCCTTCGCGAAGTTCCCGCACCCGGAAATTGACGCTGCCTTCAGCGAGGCGCATCTGCGTTATGTTTTGATCCAGATTTAGGAAAGAAAGCGCGGTCATGGCTCCGATATGAATCGAAGCTTGTCCCGCTTGCAACTCCGCGCGCGCATCTTTGTCGGCCCACAGCTTGTCGCCGACCGTGACCGGGCGATTCCTGGCCGCCGCTCCCCAGTCGCCGCTGCCCCCGTGCTGCAAGGAAACCGAGCCATCGAAGTAGCTTAATCTGGCAACTCGCGAGGGAGGATCTTGCTCATAGCCTCTACTATCGTCGGCGCGCACGCGTGTAGTTGTTGAGAAGGTAAGAAGACCCGTCAAACACAGCAGCAACCCGAATCTGCCTTTACCCGTGAACGTGGTGTTCGCCATAATCGTTTCCCCTTATTCGCGGTCAGCCATCAAGCCGAACCGCTGGGAGTCTACCTCAAGTTAGCTGTCCCACCGCCTTTAACCCAGCCGTGGAAAATAAGTTGCCATATAGAGGTTGCGGATGCGCTCTAATACACAGAAGCCTATCGCGCCGTACTAGTACACCGCCTATGCGTAACTTGCCCGAAATCTGGCCCTTCGAACAGCAGCTTTTCCACTTCCCTATCAGTACACTCGGGGATTGTGAGTGCATGCGCGCTCTGGGAGAATAGCTTCATATGAACGCTAAATGGCTTGGTTCGGCAATCATCGCAGCGATCGCTGTGGCTTCGGCGGCATCTACACCGGCGCAATCATGGAAGCAGGTGGGCCCCCCGGGCGGCACCGTGATTTCCCTCGCCGCGGATTCCCACAATATCAAGAAGCTGTACCTGGGCACTTCCGACGGCCACGTCTTTCATTCGATCGATGAAGGAGCTCACTGGCAATTGCTGAGCCGCGTCGGCACTGGCCAGGATGATGTGATCACCCACATCCTGATTGACCCGCGCAACGCCAATCGTCTTTACGCCAGCACCTGGACTTTGTATTCCGGTGGCGGCGGCGTGTATCTCAGCGAAGACGCCGGAAAAAGCTGGAAGGTAATCGGCCTGGCGCACGAAACCGTTCGCGCTCTCGCCCAGGCCCCCACCAATCCTAAAATTTTACTCGCCGGATCTTTGACCGGCGTGTACCGCTCCTCCGACGAAGGCGCCACCTGGACACTAATTACTCCCGCAAAGCACGAAGATTTGCGCAACTTTGATTCCGTGGCCTTCGACCCGCGCGATGAAAATATTATTTATGCCGGCACCTACCACTTGCCCTGGAAAACCACCAACGGCGGCAAGGACTGGTTCCCCATTCAAAAAGGCATGATTGACGATTCCGACGTGATGAGTATCGTCATCGATCCCGCCAATCCCAAAAATGTGCATGCCACGGCGTGCTCCGGTATCTACCACAGTGTGAACGCCGCGCAGACTTGGACCAAATACAAAGGCATTCCCTTTGTGTTTCGCCGCACCCAGCTGATTCGCCAGGATCCCAAAAATCCCCAAGTCCTCTATGCCGGCACCACCAGCGGCTTGTGGAAGACCACCAACGAAAATGACTGGAAGCGCGTCACTCCCGGCGACTGGGTCATCAACTCCATCATCATCGATCCCGATCACACCGACCGCTTGATTCTCGGCACCGAACGTCAGG
This sequence comes from Acidobacteriota bacterium, assembly GCA_030774335.1. Classification (GTDB taxonomy): domain Bacteria; phylum Acidobacteriota; class Terriglobia; order Acidiferrales; family UBA7541; genus Acidiferrum. The sequence goes on from JALYLI010000232.1 coordinate 1,703, forward strand.
GCGTGCAGATCAGCGAAAACGGTGGCGCATCATTTTCCGCCGCCAACGTGGGATTCCAGCACCAGCATCTCCTTGACGTAGCCATTGATCACGAAAGCCCGGAACGCGCCTTGGTCGTGTTGACCTTTGACACCGACGCCTTCCTCGCAACTCACGACGGCGGCACCACCTGGGCCACTCTCGGACCGGGTCTCAAGCGCACCGATCTCAAGCACGTTTATGCGGCGCCCGGCGGTTGGTGGGCCTCACTAAACAACGGCGGCTGGATGAAGTACAACGAAAGCACGCGTAAATGGGTGAAAGCCGGTTTGTACATTCCCGAACCGACGCCCGTAGCCGCGGCAACGACACCCGCTCCCGTGGCGAAAACTCGCAGGGGCGTACCCGCAAAGAAACCCACCACCGTCGCCAAAAAAGCGGCTCCTAAAACCAAAGCTCCCGTGTTCGTAGCCGTGCAGGTGAACGACATGGCCTTTGGCAATGACGCCTGGTTCGCGGCGACAGCCGGCGGCATCCTCGTTTCCAAAGACAAGGGCGTCACCTGGAAAAATGCGGGCACCGAATCTTTCCTGAAGCAACCGGCCACTTCTCTCGAAGCCAACGCAGATGGCACACAAGTTTGGGCTATCTCGCAAAAAACCCTGGTCTACTCCGCCGATGGCGGAGCGCACTGGGACAACAAAGATCTGTCTTTTGCGGCGGCCGGCAATCTGCGCCTCCACCACGTGGATGACACCAATTTGTTCATCACTTCCAACATGGGCCTCTACACTTCCCACGATGGCGGTAAAAACTGGAGCCGCTCCGATGTGCGCGAATTGCAATTTCAGGACGTAGCCGGAAACAGAAACGCCATGGTCGTCTCGCTGCAAAAACACGGCCTGTTGGCCTCCTTCGATTCCGGCAAATCGTGGAAGCGCGTCGAAGATCCCCTGGCCGAAGGCTACTTCCCTGTCGTGCGCGTGCGCCGCAACGGAGCCCTGGTAGCTGCCTCCGCAACCGAAGGCCTGCTCTCGCTCGAACTGGAAGGCCGCTCCGCCAGCACCACCGGCGGCGGCTCCCAAGCCTTGCTCACCTCCGACGGCCTGGCGAAACCTAAAAACTAATTACGCTGCATGAACAAGAAAGGCGCAACGGGAGCACCCGTTACGCCTTTTTGTTTTCCGTGAACCCATTTACACTCAGAAATTAGGACTTCATTTTCAACGTGTTCCTCACGCCGCG
>JALYLI010000233.1 GCA_030774335.1 Acidobacteriota bacterium
TGATTGTGGGCAATGGAGACTTCGATGCTACGTTAACCGCGAGCGGCTTCCCGATCAGCGCGGATTACGGAAACTGTTTCGTGAAATTATCGACCTCATCATTATCGCTGCTGGATTATTTCACCCCCTCAAATACTGTCGACGAATCGAATTCCGATCTCGATTTCGGCTCAGGCGGCCCGATGGTTCTGCCTGATCTGACGGATGTTAACGGAGCGACGCGGCACCTGGTGGTGGGCGCCGGCAAAGACGCGAGTCTCTACGCGCTGGATCGCGACAACATGGGAAAGTTCCACGCCGACGCGAACAACGTTTACCAGGTGTTGCCGCACGCGTTAACAGGTTTAGTTTTCTCGAAGCCTGCTTATTTCAACGGAACGATGTACTACGCATCCACAGGCGACACTTTGAAAGCGTTTCCTATCGATAAGGCAAAGGTGGCGGATACTCCATCTTCGATAAGTGAAAATCGATTTCCGTACCCGGGGGCCACGCCGACGGTTTCGGCCAATGAAGACAAGAATGGAATCGTTTGGGCCATTCAAAACGGGAAAATAGCAGCGTTGGTCGCTTATGACGCAACGAATGTGGCCAACATCCTCTACGCATCAACGCAGGATTTCAGCGGAAGGGACAGTTTCGCTGGGAATAAATTCATTACGCCCGTGGTCGCCAATGGCAAGGTGTACGTCGGAACTCCGAACAGCGTGGTAGTTTTCGGAATTCTACCTTAAGCACCTTTCTGGCGATCTCGAGGCGAAAATTTGTCTGTGAAGGCTCGCCACGTCCGCAAGCGAATTTCCGAAGTAATCGCCACGGGTACAGGAAAGACTGTTGTGCACTCCAGATCGCACTTCCAACGGACGCCAAAACTAGCGCTGACTCATCTGTCACCTCGAATTTGTGAAACGGACGGCTAGGCCAGCTGCGCTCTCGACTGTGCCTGCCTCCATCGCATTCGAACGTTGTGCTGGTAGTGGCCGGCGCCGGACATAATAGCTCGCTGTGGGCAGAATATCTTGTCAACGCCGACAACTAGGTGGTGGGGCTAGAGAGTTCGCCAACCAGCGCTGTGGTAACGACCGGGACCTGCCTGCCGAAAAACTTGAGCAGGCTGCCTTAAACTCGGCAATGCTTGGCGATTTAAGGAGTAGACCGAATCTGCTATTCGAAAGATAGATTTGTCGTCAGCTTTGGCGCGGATGATCCGAGAGCTCCTCGGAGATCGGATCAAGGGTTTTGTCTTTCAAACAAAGCATGGCAAACCCTTGAACTCGCGGAATGTTGAGCGCGACTCACTCGATAAAATTCTGGAGGAAATGGGCATCAAAGAAAAGGGCCGGCTGTTCCATTCTTTCCGGAGGTTCCGTGAATCCGTTTTATTGAGAAGCGAGACGCGCAACATTCTCATCAATTATTGGATGGGGCACTCGGACAAAGAAATGAGCACTCGCTACCGCAAGCAACTGATCGATGATGACGCTTGGCGTATGGAGCGGTCGGAAAAAGCTGGACTCGGATTCACGCTCCCTGAATCTTTAATTAGGAAACTTGGGCAACTGGATTCCGAAGGAATTTGTTTAGAACTCACGGCGTAACTGATTGAGATTGCATGAAATGAAGTGGTCGGGGCGAAAGGATTTGAACCTTCGACCTCCTGGTCCCGAACCAGGCGCGCTAGCCAGGCTGCGCTACGCCCCGACCGATGTGCCCAGCCTTTATCACTGAGCCCAAATCATAGATTATCACAGCCGCGCAGCACTGAGGATCCGATTCAAGCGGCTGCCGTTGTTTCAAATTAGCCCGGGTATCAAACCCGTTGCCAGGCTGAACGACGGCGCCACTTGCATGGCCCCCGCCGTTGAGACCAGTGCTAAAAATACCAAGCCGGCGATGAAGTTGCGCTTCATAAACGAAAACCAGTTCATGAAATGTTCCTTTCAGAACGCAATTTCCAATTTATTTTTATATTGTCCGCGGTTGAAATTCTGGCGCGTGCAACCGTCTCCGAAATACGCTGGCGGGTTCAGCCCGCGTAACCCGGGACGCCGTTGCCCGTGCGACTAAAAAACTGATGTTGTTCCCATTGCTGTCGCAGCCTTGGGTGAAGGCCTGACGCGCATAGCCGTACCGCAAGTTGTTCACCCACTTGCTCCACAGCCCTAATTCAGGCGTAGAAGTTTAGCTTCAGTGATGGCCGGGATGCCCTTAATGGGCTCGAGGATGGAGTTAAACACCTCGCCGTCCAGGCGCACCAGCGACACCGCCTGCGCGCCTCGACTGGCCTCGCGGCGTCCCAAAGCAAACGTCGCAATATTTACGCCGTACTTGCCCAGCATCGTGCCGACCTGGCCGATTACGCCGGGCTCATCGCGATTGCGCAAATAAAGAATGGTGCCCTCCAATTGCGCTTCCAGGGCGATGCCTGCGATCTGCAGAACGCGTGGAGAGCCGTCAAACAGCACCGTTCCTTCCGCGCTGAAACCTTCCTGCGAACCGCTATTCTCCGGCAGCACCGCGATCTCCAGGGTGTTCGGGAAGCCATGCTCGCGCTTACGCGTCTCTTCTTCTACCTTCAGGCCGCGCGCCGCGGCGACCGCGGGCGCGTTCACCACGTTTACTTTCTCATCCAACACGGCATTCAGAACTCCGGCCAGCACCGCGCTGCGCAACAGGTGCGTTCCAACTTCCGCGACTTCGCCGGCATAGCGGATGCGGATTCGCGATGGGCGCGTGTCGGAAGCCTGAGACACCAGCGATCCCAACTGCTCCGCCAGCCGCAGGTAAGGCCGTACGCGACGATACTGCTCCGCGGAGAGCACCGGCAGGTTCACCGCATTGCGAATGATGCCCTCGGCAAGATAATCCTTAACCTGCACGGCGACCTGTGTCCCCACTTCCTCCTGCGCCTCCGTAGTGGACCCGGCAATGTGCGGGGTGCCCACCACATTCGGCAATTCCGCCAGCGGCGAATTTTTCGGCGGCTCCACGGCAAACACGTCCAGCCCGGCGCCGCCGATGTGGCCGCTTTTCAACGCGTTCGCCAGCGCGGCCTCTTCAATCAACTCTCCACGGGCGGTGTTGACGATAAACGCGCCCTTTTTCATTTTCGCCAGCGACGCCGCATTCAACAGGTTTTGTGTCGCCGGACTCAGCGCGGTGTGTAGCGAGATGAAATCGCTCTCCGCCAGTAATTTATCCAGTGTCACCAGTTCCACCGAAAATTCCTTGGCCGCCGCTTCGCTGATATACGGATCGTAAGCCAAAATGCGCATGTCGAACGCTTCCGCGCGCACCGCCACTTCGCTGCCAATGCGCCCAAGCCCGATCAGCCCCAATGTTTTGCCGCTCATTTCCGTACCGGCTGCGCTCGATTTCTCCCAGCGTCCTTCATGAAACGCTTTGTCGAGCCGTGGTACTTGGCGCGCGAGAGAAAGCATCAGCGCAAAAGCATGCTCCGCGACGCTCACCGCGTTTCCGCCCGGCGTACTCATCACCACGATGCCACGCTTGGTAGCCGCTTCCAGATCTATATTGTCCACGCCCACACCCGCGCGCCCTACGCAGCGCAGTTGCGGAGCCTTGTCGAGCAATTCCGCGGTGACCTTGGTAGCGCTGCGAACAATAAGCGCCTGCGCGTCAGCAATCTCCGGGAGCAAATTATCTTTGTTGGTCAGCACCACGTTCCACCCGGCCTGCTCCTTCAGCAGTTTCACCCCGCGCTCGCTGATTTTGTCTGCTACGATCACTTTCATTCTGTTTGTTCTCCGCCTATGCCAGTTATTTTTCGTGGTCGGTAAACTATCAACGGTAGCGAGCCCCCCCCGTAGTGTCAATGTGAGCCGCCAGGATTCTGTGATAGTTTTCAATCTAGAATAGTTATTGCACTAACCGTTCAAGCAGTTTAAAGGCGCGCCGTTCAAGGAGCATGAATGAGCCTGGCGGAAAAAATTCAGAAGGACCTGGTGGACGCCATGCGCGCCAAGGAAGAGCTGCGCCTGAGCGTCTTGCGCGGCATCAAAGCCGCCATCAAGCATAAGGAAGTCGAGAAGATTCGCACGCTCGACGAAACTGAAGCGATTCAGATCCTGCAAACACTGGTGAAACAGCGCAAGGAATCCATCGAGCAATTCACCAAGGGCCATCGCCCGGAATTGGCCGAGAAAGAAACCAAAGAGCTCGCCATCCTTGAAAGCTATCTGCCCGCCAGCGCCAGCGCCGCCGAAATGAACACCGCCATTGATAAAGCCCTCGCCGAAACCGCCGCGACCTCTATGAAGCAAATGGGCGCGGTGGTGAAAGCCGCCAAGTCGGCGCTGGAAGGAAAATCGGTGGATGGCAAAGCCCTCAGCGATCTGGTCCGCGAGCGCCTGTCAAAGTTGGGGTAATTTTATTTACGGCCGGAAAAGTTAATTCGCGCCGTGCTTCAAAACCGCGTTGCTGCGTTCATCGTTGCCAATCACGCGATAAAATACTTTCAACTCTTCCACTTTGCCGACTGGCACGCTCAATTCCTTGATCTCAAACGTGCGCGTGTATTTCAGCGTCTGGCCGTTTACTTCCGCTTTGCTGTGGTAACTAGCGAAGCTGTAATCCGCGTTCACTGGTGGCGGCAGTTCGTCCACTTCATAGCCGGCCGGCAACACAATCTCGAAAGTATCGGTATCGCGCCACGGGCCCGCGAATTCCACCGCGTATTTTCGCGGCTCCTTGGTCTCCAGTAAATCGCGAAATTCGTAGCCCACCACCCGCGGCCGCACGATCAGCAAATCGCCCGCGGATTTCGCATAGTTCTCCGCCACCAGCGAATACTTGTAAACGAAAGGCAAGCTGGTCTGCGACAGATTCCCCATGGTCGCTTTGGTAATTTGAAACGTGCCCAGCGAATGCGACAGCGAGCTTTCGATGGTCTTGATTTGATCGGATTGCCGTGTGGCCGCGCGCATCACGTAGCGTTCGTGAACCGCCGGGTCCCCGTGAAGAACTTCCCGGATCTCGCCGCTCAATGTGCCTTTGCTGTCGAGAGTCAGCTTCGCGAAGCGTTCGGTGGTATTCAGGCTGGCGGGTAGTTGCGGCAATTCGACCAATTCTCCACCCGTCGGCGTCACCAGCAACCCGTAGTTGGCCTGCAGCGCGCCGCGCAATTGCCCGAACGGCGTAATTTCGTCGGTGGGATCGAAAATCAGCAATTTCCCCAGCTTGGGATGATTGAGGAACGCCACCAGCGACGGGTCGGATACTCCCTCGGGAATTTTTACCGCCAGGATGGCGTGGTTGAAAATTCCAATTTGCGGCGGCAGCCCGGGAGTAACCGCGCCACGCTCCGAATTTATGATGATGTAGTACGACTCCACGCCAATTTCTGAAAGCATGGCGCTTACCAGCGTGGCTTTGTCTTTGCAGTCGCCGTAACGATGCGCGAAAATTTCTGGCGCGGGATGCGGCTGGTATCCGCCAATTCCCAGCTCGATGGCCACGTAGCGAATTTCGTTTTGCGTGAACGCTGCAATCGCGCGCATTTTATCCAGCGGTGTCGCGGCTCCCGCGGTCAGCGCCGCAACCTTCTGCTTGATCTCCAGCGAACTTTCGCGCCGGCCGCGCGTCAACCCGGCTTGCCACTTGCCCATGTCATCCCAGTTTTGAAACCCTTTTCTTTGCGCCGACCCCGGCGGCAACAATGCCACCACCATCTGTTCTGCCACGCCCCGCCACGGCGGCATTTCTTTTTCGAACTTCACCGCCGGAACATTTTTTACCACCCATTGCCATTGGTTGTTTCCTATCAACGCGGGGGCCATCTCGGCATGATTGAACCAGGCGGCCTTGTACTCCCAACCGGGCGGAAGTTGCAGCGTATAGCGCGCTTCCACCGTCGGGACCGGCTGCTGGAACAGCCAATCGTCCTGCAACACATACGGACGCAACTCCTGCTCCGCTTCATAGCCCACAATATTTCCCACGTCCGCCGCGGGAATCTGCAAAAGTTTGGTGCGAACGTTGGTTAGCAGTTCTCCATTACTCACCCCCAGCGAAGCTTCCGCCGCGTCCTTATCTTTCACTTCATAATCCTTGCCTTGCGCGGGAATGCACCATCCATGCAGCGCGGAAATCCGCGTGTCCGCATCGAAATACAATCGCACCATTCCGAATCTCTTTCCGCCTACTCGCAAGATTTTGTAAGCGGCGCGTTCCGTTCCCTTGATCTTGCCATTGGGTTGGGCGGTCAAAACATATTCCGAGTACAACAGTACCGCGTCGGTTTTATCGTCGTGTTCTGGAAGCGGTGCGTTGACCAGGTTGTGCATCCACGCGGGAGCGTCTCCGGCGTCCGCGGAAGGCGAGCATGCCAGCAG
>JALYLI010000234.1 GCA_030774335.1 Acidobacteriota bacterium
AGCGAGCACCGGCCGCGTAGTGGAGGAATCTGTCTTCGATGTATCGCGTAAGCCGCACAGAATTTAGTTTGTCCGTTACAAAGAAAATCCTACGAACTCAACGCCTCCTCATGCGCCGGACAAATCGGCTTATACGCGCAATTCCTGCACAAATACCCCGGCCTCGCCGGAAACGCCCCGGCCCGGATGTCCGCCGCCGTCTCCTGAATCATCTTCTGCGCTTCATCCAGTTGCTTCGCGTCCCGCGTAGTCGCCTGAATCTGGTTGTTCTGCAAATAGTGAAACACCAGCCGCGCCGGATTCCATTCGAATATCTCCCGCGCCGCGATGGCATAGATGCTCAGCTGCAAATCCCGTCGCGCATCCACGTCCTTCTTCGGCTTCCCGGTTTTGTAATCCACAATCTCCACGTCGTTGCGCCCTAGCGCATTCACCTGGTCGATTCGCCCGGTGATGATGACGTTGTTCGCCATCGGCAATTCGAACGCTTTTTCCTGCTCCAGGATTTCCGGTAAACTTTCCAGCATCGCCGCGTGAAACACTTTCAGTTGCTCGATGCCGTCCTTCTTGTACTCTTCTTCCTGGTAGTCGTCCTCGAATCCCGCCGATTTCCATTCCGTTTCGAAAATCCGCTGTACTTCCTCGAACGCCAGTTTGTTTCCGGTCCGCAATTCCGCCAGCGTCCTGCGAATGGTGTCGTGCACCACCCGCCCGAACGTCATCGTCCCTCGCGGCCCTTCTTTCAGCGACCATAGCCGCCCGAATAAATATTGCTGCGGGCACCGCCGGTAATTGTCCAGCGCCGACGCGCTCAGCTTCAGCGGCTCCGGCGATGGTGGATGAAATTCCTCGGCCCACTCCGCAATGCGCGAAAAAATCCGCGGCGGATCGTTGGGAGCAGGGAACAGCGAAGCCGGAGCAGAATTTCTCACCGCCTCGGCGTCCAACGGTCGAGGCCCGAGCTTCGGCGCCAACTGCACCACGTTGCGCTGCTTCACCACCGGATCCATCACCATGTCCTCGACAAAAGTCGGCACCTTGCCTTTTTTGTCCGCCAGCGTGGTGATGGTCAGCCGCTCCCGCGCGCGCGTCAGCGCCACGTAAAATAGCCGCCGCTCTTCCTGAATGTGAAATTGCTCCGCCGGTGCGCCCTCCTTCATCAGTTCCGCGGGGAATTCGAATACCCGCGTCCGCTCGGAAGCCGGAAACGCCTTGTTATTCAGCCGCAGCAAAAACACGTGCGGAAATTCCAGTCCCTTGGCCCCGTGTACGGTCATCAGTTGCACTGCGTCGCCCGGCACCTCGTCATCCAGGCTCGCCGTGCCGCCGGCCTGGTCGAAATAATCCAGGTACTCCAGAAATTCCGCCAGCCCGCGCGTATCGCTCTTGGGCTCCCACTCCAGGATAAATTCCGCCAGCCTCGTTACATACTTGCGGTCCTGCGCTCCAGCTCGCTCGCGAACTTCCAGCCACTCCAGCACTTCCGCCAGAATCGATCGCGCGCTGCGCCGCTTCATGGTTTTTCGCTGCGCCGTAAGAAACGCCAGCAGCACCTGCAGCGACGCCGGCGAAGAATCAAACGCCAGTTCCGTCTGCGGCGCCTGCAATACATCGATCAGTGTGGACCCGCGCTTCTTGGCCGCGCGCTCCGTCAACCGCACCAGGTCGCGCGCCTCCAGGTTCCATGCCGGAGCCGCCAGCACTCGCGCACACGCCACATCTTCATAAGGAGTCGCGATCAGCCGCAGGTACGCCAGCACATCCCGAACCAGCGGATGCTCCAGTATCGAAAGTTTGGTAATCACAAACGGAATTTTCGCGCGCGACAATTCCTCCACCAGCTCATCGCGGTGCGCGTGCTGCCGGTACAGCACCGCAAAATCCTTCCAGCGGTGCCCCGCGCGATGCAATCGTTCCAGTTCAGCGGTCACCCAGCGGGATTCCTCATCCGCGTTGGCCAGCTCCGCGATGCGAATTTTTTCGCCTTCTGGATGCGAGGTCGTCAGCATCTTGGGTGGGAAGCGGTCGCTTCGCGCGTTTTGCCCGATAACATGCGTGGCTACGCGCAAAATGTTAGGAGTAGACCGGTAATTTTCCGTGAGCGTCACGCGAAAACGCCCCGGATCATCCTCATCCTTCAATCCCGCAAACCGTTTCTCGAAAATCGAAAAGCTCGCGAAAGAAGCTCCCCGAAACCGGTAAATGGCCTGGTCGTTGTCGCCCACCACAAAAATATTTCGTGCTTCGCCGCACAGCCGTTGCAGCAGTTCAATTTGCGCGATATTCGTATCCTGGAATTCGTCCACCAGGATGTAGCGATACTGCTGCTGCAGTTTTTCGCGCAGCGCCGCGTCCTGCTGCAGCAACTCCACCGCGCCGGTAATCAGCGAGCCAAACGAAACGCGTTTCTTCTCGCGCAGCAGTTCTTCGCTCGCGCTGTAAGCCCGCGCAATTTCCTGTTGCAGCGCCACTTGCTCGGCGCGCTCTTTGAAAGTGTCCTCGTCCAGCTCAGCGCGTTCCGCCCGCAGTTTCGCGGCGAGTCCGTCCGCGTACGCCTGGTAATCCTGGCAGGACACCAGTTCATCCTGGCAGCGGCTGAAAAAATCCACGAAATCATTCAAGAATTGCCCGGGATCCGCCAGCCTCCGGTATTTATCCAGTTGCAGCCGCGCCAGATTGCGCCGCAGCAGGATCCAGTGATCGCATTTATCCAGGATCACCCGCTGCGGATCCATTTCCACCAGCAGCGCTTCGCAGAAAGAATGAAACGTAGCCAGCGTCACATTCTTGCCACGCTCGCCCACCGCCTTCACCACCCGCGCTTTCATTTCCCCCGCGGCCTTCTTGGTGAACGTCAGCCCCAGTATGTTTTCGCCCGAAAGACTTTCATCCGCTTCCAGCAAATGCCGGATCCGCTCGGTGATCACGCGAGTTTTGCCGGTTCCCGCCCCCGCAATCACCAGCAAAGGCCCGCGCACATGCGTAATCGCGCGCCGCTGCGCCTCATTCACCTGCAATTCCGCCCGCCCCGCGGCAGCCGCGGTTACCGGCAATCCCAAATCAAAAAGTGTAGCCATGCAATTCACAGTCTATCTAAAACCAAGGCGAACAGGAAGCGAAGGCGCGTCTAACTCAACTTAGCTGCATGTTGACAATGGGTCAGTGTCGTCTACACCATCGTTCTGTTTGGGGCAATACTGACGGCACGTGGCCATGGTGGGGACGAAAATCGTTTTGGATGCGTTTCGCCGTCACTTTCATTGCACACACCGTGCTTCTGTTCGCGGTACTACATGAGTTGTCACCTCGACGATTTGGAGTTCCTAAACTATTGCTCGTTCCAATCGGAGCCATTGAGGGCGTTGTCATAGCGGGCATCTTGTGGAAGACGATGAAGACTCCGTCGAGGCATCTGCCTGATCAACGCGTTTAACCGGAAAACTTCCGGTCTCCGCTTAGCACTCCTCAGGTACTTGAATCGAACCGTGGTAAATTCGACGTGGTGATGGAGAGGCTCCATGAGTCGTCGGGTACCTAGGTTCCCCTGCAATGCTCCTGCGGAAGTCACTTCGGACGGCGCCGTTCAAACTTCCAACGTCACCGAACTCAGCCGCTACGGTTGTTTCGTCGAAACGCCCAAGCCGCTCGAAACCGGAACCAGTGTTGTCGTCAAGATAATGAATCAAGGCCAGGTCTTTGCTGCCATGGCCATGGTCGTCTACTCGCGGTCCGACCTCGGCATGGGCATTGCTTTTCGCGAAGTTAAATCATTGTTTCAAGGCGTGCTCGACCTTTGGCTGCGCGATTTGGTCGAAGACCGAGTCGGCGATGTCAAGTGACTGCGAGGTTCAGCGCGAGATTCTGTAACAACTAGAGTTTGGCGAGGACTTCCTGCGCGAGCTCTTTTCAGCTTTTTCATTCGTTTCTTTCGGCAGACTTTTGCTGTAAACCGTCACCTTGAACGCCGCGCCGCCCTTCTTCACCTGCAGTCCAATCTGGTTGCCCACCGCCAGGTAATACGCGTCGTCTCCCACGCCAGTTGACATCACTTCACTCCGCGCCGGCGCTTTCTTTCCCGCCTGAAACATTTCTAAATCCTTCAGCATCAGCGTCACGATCAAGCCCGGCGCGGTCCACGTGCACGTCTTCGTGAATTCGGGGCCACGTATTTTCCCTCTCCCATTTTTGCGCCCAACGCTTCCCCCACTTGCTGCGGCGTCAGCAACGCGCACGCATCACTCGGAGGCCCGGCCATCACGCGTCGCCCGGTAACCATTACAGCCAGCAGACTTCCCGCAAGGATGAAAATCCGCATGCTCTACCTCTCTCGAATCATCCCGCTCAACGCTGCGATGCCTTCCCGGTAATCACCCGCGCATTAAATTCTGCCGACTTCTTCTTCGGAATCGTCAAGGTCTTCCATTCACTACCGGCAAAATGCCTCGCCAAATAAACAATCTGGCCCACGTGATAAGAGTAATGCGCGATTTGCCGATTGATCGCCTGCATCACCGAGTGCGGCTCTGTGCGAATCGTCACCGTCTTTTCCAGGTCGTCTGCTGTAAGCGGCGTCAGCGCGGCGAACACCAGTTTCCAGCCTGCTTCCCACATGTCCATTATTTCGGCCCGCGTTTTCATCGGCGCTTCAAACTCGGTATCACGCTGCCGGTCCGGCTTCTCTCCGTCCGTCGAAAGAAAATCCGTCCACCGCGAGCGCATGTTCCCGGCCATATGCTTCACGATGATGGAGATGGAATTCGACTCCGCATCAATCTCCGCACACAACCTGCCATCCGGACATTGCGCCATGGCATTCTCGGCCAGTCGCTTGTAGTGCCGCAACAGCTCAACCGAGTCTTTGAGGTAAGAAGTCGTAAATTCGTGTCCCATGCACCGGATTCTCCTGCCACCCGCACAAAAACGCAACAAGTGCCCCTCTTTTTTGGTGCCTCTCTCATTCCGGCGTAGCAAACCGGATTTTCTTTCTTATTCGCTCTCGCCTGCTCAAGAAAAAGGCCCAGACAGGTCATTCCGAGCGTAGCGAGCCGACGCTTTTACTTCTCCTTCGCTCCGTGAAGAAGTCGGCTTGCGCAGTCGAGGAATCTCTCTTCGATGCATCGCGGGAGCCACGAGGAATTGTGTTATAGCCCCCCAAAAATCCTACGAACTCATCACCGCGCCGAACTCTCTCTCTGACCACTTGTCTACATCCTCTGGACATACTAAATGCCCCATGATAAAAAAGCCTTAGCTTCTATCGACGCACTTGTCGAGAAGGAGGTGATCCCTGAGGTATCTGAAGATTTAAGTTCCACCGAAGGGCGCCTGTGCTTCTCTGCAGGCGCCTTTCGCTTTTCTCACCCAATCCTCCACTGCTGGTCACCGAGCACCGCGTGCCCCTCACGCCGAATTCGCGTGTGGGGATTTTGGTAATGACGGTAGATCACTCTCAATAGGACAGTCCTGGAACTGTCCTTAATATATCTTGTGACTACCTTATCGATTTAGTAAAATGGTAAGTGATCAGCCGCAATACACCCGCGACATCTCCTCCGAATGCGGTCACCAGTCTTCCTCTCCCTCTTGCCTCAAGTAAGTCTAAGCTATTCATAACTTTGCACACTCTTCAGTACAGAGTTCATAACTCTATGAAGGGGTTCAACTTAGCTGGCCAACTAAGTCTCTTGCTTTCTGCACTTTATGGACTCTTGAATTCGTGCTTTCCGCAAGTCTCATCGTTTCATGTTCTTTCAGACTCTTGCGCTCAAACCTTGGGGGGTTGCGGATTCCATCTCTCTCGTCGATTTTTCCCTGTACTCGGTTTGCTTCATTTTCCCACCCTCCAGTACAATCGTGCTTCAACCTTGCCCACCTCTATTAACGGAGCCAACATGCCCATCAGCGAATTGCTACTGACTGAATTCGACCAGGAAATGGCCAACACCCGCAAAGCCCTCGAACGCGTACCGGCCGAAAAGTGGGACTGGAAACCCCACCCCAAATCCGGAACTCTCGGCTGGATGGCCTCCCATATCGCCACCCTCCCGAATTTCACCACCACGACCATCCAGACTTCGGAACTCGAAATCCAGGGCGCTCCGAATCCCAAGGTAGACAGCCCGGCCGATTTGCTCAAAGTCTTCGACGAACAGCGTGACCGGGCCCGAAAGGCTATCGCCGGCGTCACGGATGAGCAACTGAAAGAAATCTGGACGCTGAAGTGGAACGGTAAGGTCTTGTTCGCTTTGCCCAAATACAACGTGCTCCGCGTGATGTGCTTCAACCACCTCATTCATCATCGCGCGCAACTCACCATGTATTTGCGCACGCTCGATGTTCCGGTACCCGCGCTGTATGGCCCTAGCGCCGACGAACAAAATTTCTGATCTCGACGCGCGTAAAAAGGCGCCTCGGTAATTTAGTTTCACGGAGATTGAAAAATGGAAACCCCTGTAATCCTCAGCGCCGTCCGCACGCCGGTTGGGAAATTCCAGGGCGGCCTCTCCAGTTTGTCCGCAGTCGAACTCGGAGCCAAAGTTGTCGCTGAAGCGGCCCACCGTGCCGGCCTCGATCCCAACAAAATTGACGAAGCCATCCTCGGCAACGTTGTGCAGGCCGGTCTCGGCCAGAATCCCGCGCGCCAGGCCGCTCTCAAAGGTGGCTGCGATCCGCGTGTCGCCGCGCTCACCATCAATAAAGTCTGTGGCTCGGGATTGAAAGCTGTTGCGCTGGCCGCGCAGTCGGTGCAACTTGGCGAGTCCGAAATCCTCGTCGCCGGCGGCATGGAGTCCATGTCCAACTGCCCTTATCTGCTTCCGCAGGCACGCACCGGCTATCGCATTGGAGACGGCAAGCTGGTGGACTCCATGATTCACGACGGCTTGTGGGACGCGTACGAAAACTTCCACATGGGCATGACCGGCGAGCTGGTCGCCGAAAAATACGGCATCACTCGCGAAGAGCAGGATCGCTTTGCTTTTGAAAGCCACCAGAAAGCGGTGCGCGCTCGCACATCCTGTTTCTTTGAAGCGCAAATCCTCCCCATCGAAGTTCCGCAGAAAAAAGGCGCGCCTCTGGTCATCAGGTACGATGAATCCCCGCGCGAAGACACTTCCATGGAAGCGCTTGCGAAACTGAAGCCCGCCTTCAAAAAAGATGGAACTGTTACGGCGGGAAATGCGCCGGGAACAAACGACGGCGCCGCCGCCGTAATTGTCACCAGCGAACGCACCGCGCACACCCTCGGCAAAAAGCCCATGGCCCGCATCGTTGCCCAAGCCGTCAGCGGCGTGGAACCCAAGTGGGTGATGATGGCTCCGGTGGAAGCCGTAGAAAAGTTACTGACCAAGACGGGTTGGGATCGCGACGAAGACGTTGATCTGGTCGAGCTGAACGAAGCGTTCGCCGTCGCCGCCATCGCAGTAACGCGTCAGTTGCGTTTGAACCCCGAAAAAGTAAACGTAAATGGCGGCGCCGTAGCGATCGGCCATCCCATCGGTGCTTCAGGCGCGCGCATCCTTGTCACTTTGCTTTACGAAATGCAGCGCCGCAATTTGAAGCGCGGCATCGCCGCGCTCTGCCTCGGTGGCGGCAATGCCGTGGCCCTTGCCGTGGAGATGGCGTAGTTCAGAGCACGCCGCGGATATCAGGAGGAGCAGGTGGCGGTGCAGTTGTACCGGTATTCGCTGCGTGCAGTTCAGTCCCGCAATAAGGGCAGAACTTGTCGAGCTCTCCAACTTCGCGTTTGCATTGCGGGCAGCTGGGACGCAAATTGCATTTGCAGTTGGGGCAATAATTAAATCTCGCCCCCACCGTCGTTCCGCATTGCGGGCAGTTGTAAGGCAGCGGCTCGCGCATCAAAAAATAAATGAAGAATCCCAGGAACAGCCACGCCGGTGACAACACCAGCACCAGCAGCGTCCACAGCGTCGAATTCATTCCCCGCCGCTTGGCATCGCGGTTTATGTACCCCACTAAAAAGAAATACGCGCTCACCGGAATGCTGATGGCCATGATCAACGCCGCAATGGCTACTATCGAAAGCGCCGGATCATTCGGGTACGGGAAAATCTGTCCCGGAGGGTTGCTCATGGCGTGCTCGACCATATTGGCGATGAAGAAGCCAACCTGCGCGACGATAAACAGCAAGATCACCGCCGCCACCAGCCACTTGGGAATCAGGCGTAATTCATCGCGAAAGCGCGTCTTTTCCCGGGTGCGGCGAAAACGGATGCGCCGCATTTTTTCGTTGAAGGTGGTGCTTGCTTGAAAGTCCGACATATGCTGACCTCTTGAATTTCGCGTGTTCCGTTTGGTGCTGACCGCCACAACCACTACAAATCGCTACTGACTTTGCTGCCCCGTCCAGAATCGCTCGCCACTCTGCTTCTCGTGCTCTGCCAGTAAAACCACTGCCGCCACCAGCGCCGGCACTGCCCACCACAAAGCAAACCCCGCTTCCCACACCAGCTTGGGCACACCCTCCTGTTCGCCCAGCCACGCAAACAAGCGCCACACGAATGGAGCGCTGGCCACTCCGGTAGCCCAGGAAATTCCCGCGGCAATCCACAGCGCGCGCCGTCGCGGCTCTGTCCCGCGAAGTTGTTGCGCGCGCAGGCCCACCCGAAATTGCGTTCGCTCAGCAAGCCCCGCCGGTAACTCAATCGGAGTGGTTCGCAACGAGCGCAATGCCGCCGCCGTGTCGTGCGCGGCGGATGCGCACTCAACGCACTCCTGCAAATGCGCGGCGAGCCATGCGGCTTCGTTATCGGCAATTCCTTCGACGCGTTCCTTCGCAATCAGTTGCTGGGCGCGCTCGTGAATGTTTTCGCTCATGACACTCCTGGCTGCAGCGTTTCGCGCAGCGCGGCTAAACCGCGATACAGCCGCGACTTCACCGTGGATGTCGGCGCGCCAAGTACCGCGGCGATTTCTTCTATCTGCAATTCTTCCTGGAAACGCAGCAATAGAACTTCGCGATACACAGCGGCAATCTGTCCGAGCGCGCCCTGCACTTGCGCGTCCTGCTCAATGCTCAACACGGTCTCGAGCGCCGATGCACTGCGTTCATCTCGTACCTGTAGCGGATTGGGCTGCTCGGGATCGGTGAGTGTATCGAGGCTTTGTGCTTTGCGCTGACGCTGCCAGTCGATGACTAAGTTTCGCGCGATGGCGAACAGCCAGCCTTCAAAGCGCGATTTGCCGTCGTACTGGTGTCCGCGTTCCAGCACGCGAATCCACGTTTCCTGAAAAAAATCCTCCGCGCGGCTGCGATCCCCGGTGATGTACACGAGGTAACGAAACAAACGAAATTGATATTGCTCGATGAGCTGGTCCAGCAGCTCCGGATCGCGCCGTTGCAGGCCACGCGCCAGTTCTTTCTTTTCATCTTTCATCAGCGAAGAGAACGAATACGCCGCCGCGGCAGTTGCGCCAGTATGCGCACGTTGAACCGCCAGGAATGAAAACGTCGCGCTCATTGTACCGAGGTATACGACAGTGCGCGGCGAAAAGACCCATCATCGCAATACGCTTTGCTTACTTGAAGTTAGCGGTGCTGCCGCGTGCGCGGCCGCTACGATTTGTAAATTTCTATAGTAGACTGCCAATTGCGACGCTTAATTCTCCAGCCGCCAGCCAGCCGCAGAGAGCGCCGCGACTACTAAGAGCGAGGCATGGCATGTCTGAATTCGGCAACGAAGGTTCGTTCGTAATTCTGTGGGCTGGCGAAAATCCCTCCACGCACATGAATCTGCTTGAGAAACTGGAAGCCAACGGAATCGCTTACAACGACAAGGTTCTGGGCGATGATGAAGCGGCGCCTACGGCGGATCCTTTGCCGATCGATTGGAAGCCGCGATTCGGATTTGAAGTGGCGGTACTCTCCACGGATTATCCCGCGGCGAAAGAGATCCTCGAAACGCAGCTCGATAAAATTCCCGACAACATGGAACTCGCCGAGCAACCGGAAGTGGTGGATCCAGCTACCATCGCGCGCGAAGCGAATGACGCGCCGGCGGAGTCGCAAATCTGGCAAGGCACGGACAGCAAGCTGGCGCAATTCCTGACCAGCGCCCTGGCTGAAAATAATGTGGTCGCGCGGGTAGCCGCCGAGGGCGGCGCCATCGCGATTTATGTCGCGGAAGGGAACGCCGCGCGGGGACAGGAAATTGTGCGCGAAGTAACCCAAGGCGCGCCTCCGAAATAATTGATGAGCGTTGACAACATCAAGACCGTCGCGGTCCTTGGCGCGGGTACCATGGGCAACGGTATCGCGCATGTTTTTGCGC
The DNA here is from genome assembly GCA_030774335.1 of Acidobacteriota bacterium. Taxonomy (GTDB): domain Bacteria; phylum Acidobacteriota; class Terriglobia; order Acidiferrales; family UBA7541; genus Acidiferrum. The sequence goes on from JALYLI010000234.1 coordinate 10,290, forward strand.
GTGCCGGCTACACGGTGATCCTGCGCGACGTCGAACAACGTTTTGTGGATCGCGGCATGGACACCATCGGCCAGAATCTCGGCCGGGAAGTGAAAAAGGGCAAGATCACCGAAGAAGACCGCGCCGGCGTAATGGAACGTTTACTGCCGGTCACGGATATTGCCAACATCGCCGCCGCGGATTTTCTGGTGGAAGCCGTCCCGGAAAAAATGGAAATCAAGCGCGCGGTGCTGGCGGATGCCGATCGTCTGCTGCGCGATGACGTGATCGTCGCGAGTAATACTTCTTCTATTTCGATGACCACGCTGGCTTCGCTGACGCGGCGGCCGGAACGCTTTGTGGGCATGCACTTCATGAATCCCGTGCCGCTGATGGTGCTGGTCGAAGTAATTCGCGCGCTGCAAACCAGCGATGCCACGTTCCAGACCACCATGCAGTTAGCCGAAAGACTGGGCAAAAAGCCGGTGGCTGTGAATGACGCGCCAGGTTTCGTGTCCAATCGCGTGCTGATGCCGCTGATCAATGAAGCAGCATACTGCGTGATGGAAGGCGTGGCCACCGCGGAAGCGGTGGACGCGGTGATGAAAACGGGAATGAATCATCCGATGGGTCCGCTGGAACTGGCGGATTTTATCGGCTTGGACGTCTGTGTGGACATTATGCATGTGCTGCAGGAAGGCCTGGGCGACCCGAAATACCGCGCTTGCCCGCTGCTGAAGAAGTACGTGGCGGCCGGATGGCTGGGACGGAAGAGCGGCAGGGGATTTTACGGGTATGAGAAGGGGATTGAGGCGCGCTCGGCAGGCTCAAAATAGTGTTTGCTTTTTGTTCGCCCCGATGTTATTTTGCCCTCAGGTTTTCAACAGGCCATCCCTTTGTGAGTTTCGGGAGATGGTTCAGGCCTGAACGTCATGAGAAACTGAGAAGCGGCGCGGCGACCGGAACGATATCCGCCACGCCGTCTCTCACCCATGACACAATATAAGTAAGTATCCAGTAAGATAACTATATGGTACTATTTGACGGTTATCAAAGCACTGCCAGCACAAGCTTAACGAGCACGCCAGGAACCCTACTTTCCCTCACCGAGGTGTCGCATGACCGCAGACGATAGATCCAAACTACTCGAGGCCGCAATCTCGCAGATCGAGAAATCTTATGGCAAGGGCTCGATCATGCGCCTGGGCAGTCGCGATGTGCTGGTGCCTGT
>JALYLI010000235.1 GCA_030774335.1 Acidobacteriota bacterium
GACCGACCCGCAGGCAGCCCCGCCCTCTACGGCTTCGGCTGGTTCCTCGACGACTACCGCGGCCATCAACGCATGTGGCACTACGGCGAAACTATGGGCTTCCATTCCTTCATCGTCCGCTTCCCAAACGGCAACCTCACTATCATCGTCCTCTGCAACCGCAGCGACATCACTCCCGAATTTCTCGCACTGCAAACCTCCGACCTGCTCTTCTAACGATAATGGGATCGTTTAAGAAAAATTCCACATACGCTAATTTGTAAACTCTCCAGCGAGACTGTCTATCGCATCGGGTATGTTCCAGAACACCAGGCCTTGCAACCCGGGTGGCAGCCAGTACATCCTATAAAACATAGAGCAGACTTTCGTTGACGCCCCCCCAAACAAGGGCCTGCCTTGTCCTGGCCAGCCCTAAAATAGGAGGAAAAGATGACATATCGGACCTGTATGCTGGTGGCAGCGATGGTGCTGGCCTTCGGCTCACTCGCTTTTGCGCAGCGCTCACATCCAAGCCCCGCCGGACCACCGTCTGGACGCGGACCCGGAAGCGGTCCGGGAAACGGCCCCGGAAGCGGCGGTTCAACGACAGGTGCATCGCATCCAGGCGGCACCGCGTCGCATTCCGATATGTCCCACGGTTCGCCGAGCGACGTTCTAAGCCGCAACCCGGCGATCGGTGGCAAGATCCAGACACTGACAGGGCAGGACGCGCAGACCGCTTGCAGCGGCTTTAAGAACATCGGCCAGTGCGTTGCCGCCGCCCACGTGGCAAAGAACCTGGACTTCCCCGGCGGGTTTGACGCCCTCAAGGCGAAAATGACCGGCAGCGGCGCCGTCAGCCTCGGCAAGGCCATCAAGGACATTGCTCCTGATGCCAATGCAAAGGCCGAGGCCAAGAAGGCCAACAAGCAAGCTTCGCACGACCTGAACGAAACCAGCTCCTGAACTCGAACAATTCCAAATTGTACGCAACCGAATTGTTGGGGCGTGAGTTACTACTCTCGGCTGTGGATCCACGAGAGAATCAATCCCACAACTAACCCAAGCCCGCACGTGCCGAGAATGAAAATGCGCGCGACGGGAATCGCAATCCACGCAATTATCACCAACCCCAGCGAAACAATTGCCCCCGCGCGCGTTCCCGGCACCGACACATTTCCAAACGCACTAAGCGTCGCCGGTTTTGTAACGGATGTCTTTCGGCCCATCACGGTTTCGATTCAAGCCCCTTACTCACTGAAGGTTCCAGATTCAATCTTACCCACGCCGCGAACTCTTCCTCGCTCAATATTCCGGCGGCTAAGTCCGTTACTTTACGCATGGCCTCCACAGGATTCCTTGGTTTGAGGCGCCAGCCATTTAGCATGCAAAACAAGCCGGCGGCATGGAAGCTTGTCCGTTTGTTGCCATCGTGAAATGGATGATTGCGCGTCAAACCAAAACTATATGACGCTGCCAATGTAGCAATGTCGGAATTTGGTTCATATGCAAATCGATTTCGGGGGCGGGCGACTGCGGAATTTAGCGAAGCATGATCACGAATACCCACCCGTCCGCCGAATTCGGAAAGAGAAGCGGAGTGAAGGTGCAAGAGTGCGCCGAGGCTAATCCAGCGCGGTTCGGTCATTTAGCCAGAGCGCGAAATATATCCCGATTCTCAGCCATGAATTCCATTCCCAACCTCACTTGTTCATCCACCTCTGGATCATAGGGAGTCAGGAGACAGCCCTCGGGGGTTTCGACCACAAACAGGGAGTCATCCTTCTTGACCCGCAGGCGAATTAGCAGTCCCTTGGGCAGGATTACGCCTATGGAAGTGCCGATAGATCTAAGCTTTAGTCGCATGGGAGCCTCGCATTACCATGAATATTATAATACCGCCGCCCATATTTCGCAAAATCTACGACATCCCCGCCAACTTGCCCAGGCCTTTCATCTTGCTCCTAGCCGCCATCGCGCCGTACTGCTTCATCATCTGGCGCATCTGCATGTATTGCTTGATCACCTGGTTCACGTCCTGCACGGTAGTGCCGCTGCCCTTGGCGATGCGCTTACGCCGCTTGCCGTCAATCACATTATGGTCGCGCCGCTCTTCGTGCGTCATGGAGCCGATAATCGCTTCCACCTGTTTCAGCTTGCCTTCGTCCACTTTGGCGTCTTTCGGCAAACTTTGCAGCGGCCCGACCTTCGGCAGCATATCCACCAGTTGTTCCAGCGGCCCCATCTTGCGAATCTGCTTCAACTGATCGCGAAAATCTTCCAGCGTGAACCCTTCCGTGCGCAGCTTGCGTTCCAGCTCCGCCGCCGCTTTTTTGTCCACCGCCTGCTCGGCGCGCTCGATCAGCGACATGATGTCGCCCATGCCCAGCACCCGTGAGACGATGCGCTCGGGATAAAATCCTTCCAGCGCATCGTATTTTTCGCCCAGGCCCACAAACTTCACTGGCGCGCCCGTTACTTTACCAATCGAAAGCGCCGCGCCTCCGCGCGCATCGCCGTCCAGCTTGGTCAAAATCACGCCTGTCAATCCCAGCCGCTTGTGAAATTCTCCCGCCGAGCGCACCGCGTCCTGCCCGATCATGGCGTCGGCGATAAAAAGTATTTCGCTGGGATTCAATTCCTTTTTCAGCGTGCTCAATTCTTCCATCAGCGAATCGTCAATGTGCAGGCGCCCCGCGGTGTCCACCAGGATTACATCGCTGGCGGAAAGCTTGGCTTCCTTGATCGCGCCTTTGATAATTTCCAGGGGCTTGTCGGTTCCCGCGCCCGGCCAGATCGCCGTGCCCACGGCTTTGGCCACCTGCGCCAGTTGCTCGCGCGCCGCGGGGCGATACACGTCCGTCGAAACCACCAGTGGCCTATGCCCATGTTGCGACAACCACTTCGCCAATTTTCCCGTCGTGGTCGTCTTACCGGAGCCCTGCAGGCCCACAATCATCCACACCGATGGCGGCTTCGAAGCGAACAACGGCTTGGCATGTTTGCCCAGCAGCGTGGTCAGCTCGTCGCGCACCGTCTTGACCACTTGCTGGTCCGGCGAAAGCTGCATCATCACTTCGGTGCCAATCGATTTTTCCCGGATGTTCTTCAGCAGTTCGTCGGCCACGCCCACATTGACGTCGCCTTCCAGCAACGCTTCTCGAATCTCCACCAGCGCCGCGTCCAGATGCTCCTCGGTCAATTTCCCCTGGCCGCGAAGATTCTTGAACGTACGCTGTAACTTTTCCGTTAAATTTTCAAACATTTTCCCCGCTCAGCATCAGATATAGATCGATTTTAGGTGAGCCGTTAGAAGCGGTCAAACACACCTAAGCATCAGAGGCGAATCCAGCAACGTGGAAGTTTGTCTATAAGTGCCCCACACATCGCACTTACGGTGGGGATTTCAGCAATGAAGGACTGAGACCGCAGCCCTAGAAGTGAAATTTTAAACTTCCACCCACGGTCCGCGAAGGCGCGTACTGAATGGGAATCTCTTCACTCTCTTTAGCAATCTGGTAAATGCTGTTCCCCACGTTGGTGATGTCGAATTCCAGATCCATGCGCCGTGATTCCGTCTTCCACACGTTTACGCCCGCGGCCAGATCGGCGGTGAAGTGCTGCGGCAGGCGCGGCCCGTGCTCCACAATTGTTCCGCTGCCATAACGCAGCGCGCTTCCCGCCCAGAACCCGCGCCAACGCGTGTCTCGGCTGTTGTAAAAAATCTGCCCCGTGCCTGTATGCGTCTGATCGAATGCGGGAGTAATTCTCTCTCCCGGATCAAGCGGCTCGTCTCCTGCAAACCCTCCGGTAATCGGCCCGTAAAAATAAGTCTTCGCCAGCGCATATTGCAGCCGGCCGGTGATGCCTATCTTTTCCAGTTGGCGCATATTCAAAACCGCTTCCAATC
>JALYLI010000236.1 GCA_030774335.1 Acidobacteriota bacterium
GGGGCCCTCGGGATCGTGGACGTCTACGCGATAACCAGCGCGGTCAAGGTCCTACACGTTGATGGTAAGTTGCCCTTCGATGCTGGCTACGCCCTGAAGTAGCCGTCCAACCTCCCCGCATCAAGTCACCCGCGGTCGTTTAAGCCCGTGAGCCCAGCGTGCGACCCTAATAAGGTGACGGCACTGTAGCCAGCAGCCAAAGTGTCGGCACTGTAGCTGCGGCCACGGTCTCGCACTCCCCCCTGAACGCGCGGACAGAGCGTCATTGCACGACAGCGAAAATCAGGCGACAGCTACACGGCCGCTACAGGAAAACCATTGCTCCATAGGTCCTATATTATGAACAATTTAAAGCGGTTCCAGCCCTGCACAAAACGTACTAGGAGAGTCGTTTAGCCCCCAAAATGTGCCTTCTGTACCATCGCTATCGCTGCGCCCAAGGTGTCAAATGGTTCAGGTGCAAGCGACTGGATCGAACGAACAGTGCGCCGCATCTAATGGAACCAAGAGACGTCGTAAGTGTTTTATAAAGAGGACCCAGGCCCATGACCAAGACCGACGATAAGAGCCGCAAGTGGATGTGGTGGTTTCTGGTTGCGGGGGTCGCGCTACAGCTGTATTTCGTCAGGGAGCTGCTGGCCGCTTTCGCGCTGTTTGCCGCCGGATTCGCCGTCATCGTGCTGTTAATCGCCGCCGCCTACATGATGCAAAAGGTATGGCAAGTCGGAGTCGCGCGCTTGGTCGAAACCCGCAACCCGGCAACCAGCCTAGCGCGCCGCGCCGCCTCAGCCCTGGAAGAGTTGGGCCGCCGTCCGTTTCGGCGCCCGGTTTAATCTTAACTTTGCTGTTTGAGAGTTGATTTCTGGTTCTGCCAGAGCACCGCGGGATTCAGCTTCTGATTCCGTGAAAGGGACCAACCGTCCTGAGAGAACGGTTGGTCTTTTTAATTCTTACCGAAGAATTTTGCCTGAGGATTCAAACGCTGCTCTATTTACCGCTTGAGCCCGCCAGCGACTGCAGTTCCTGATTCCAGTTCAATACCACTTTGACGTTGCCGCCATCCGGATCTTTGATGCGTTCCACCACCACGATGCGTTTGCCGCCCGGTGCCAGCGTGTAATTCGGGCCGGCCGCATCATTCCAGATGTCGCCCTGGTACAACACCCGGGATTTGCCAACTCGGAAAGGCGACACCATAACTTCAGTCGCCCAAAGCGTTCCGGAATTTTCGTACACCAGGTACTTACCGTCGCGGGACCATTCCGGATTGCTGCCCCCGTCAGTGGACACCTGTATTTTCTCGCCCGGGCCGGGAAAACGCTGCACGTAAACTTCCGGGCGGCCTGACTCGTTGGAAGTGTAAGCCAGCCAGTTGCCGTCGGTCGAAAATGCCGGCTGGTTCAGGCGAAATTGCGAAACCAGGTACGCATACGGCTTTTTGTCGCCGCTCATGGGCAGCATCCAGATTTCATACTGGCCCGAACTGCCCAAGCGCTCGTAAGCAATTAATTTTCCATCCGGCGACCACGACTGCAAATGGAAGTGACCCTGATTCTTCATCAATGGTTCTTCCTGGCCGCTGCCGTCCACGGGAATCACAAAAGCTTGCTGTCTTCCGTTAGACGCATAGGCGATACGTTTTCCGTCCGGTGACCACACCGGCAACTCATCCACGCCGGGCGCGAAGGTTATGCGGCGCAGCGCACCACGCTCCAGGTCATAGATCCAGATATCCGGGTCCGGCAAGCGCACCGTCAGAGCAAGAAATTTTCCATCTGGAGAAAATCGCGGCGATTCATAGATATTTGATTTCAGCGCCAAGGGCTGCGGCCGGGCGTCGTGCTCCGCAAGCACCACGCTATTTTCGGTAGCCTGCTTCCCGCCATTCACGTAGATGAGTGTTCCGTCGCGAGAAATATCGTACTGCGCCGACCCCGATCCGGCGTGCGTTACCACGTCCTGAACCACTGGAGCAGGTGAGCCGTTCGTCTCCAGCGTCGCGGGGTCAAATTCCACGGCCATCAAAGTGCCGGCGCGCACAAACAGCAAGTGGTTAGGAGGGAAGAAGTGCGGATCAAAGCCCTTCGCCAGGATTACTTTTCGTTCCCCGGAGGCCATGTTATGCCCAAGCAGCGTTCCATCATTTACGGCGTCGCCTTCGGACAACACTGTGAATAATAAAGTTTTCCCTCCCGGCAGGATTTGCGGCGAGATATGTCCAAACTCCGCCTTGTCGGCCTGAAGTTTGGTGACTGGCTGGGGAGTTCCTCCGTTTTCACTGACGCGCATAATCCCGGACTTCAGCGAAGGTGCATAGTAAATGTTATGGTCCGCTCCCCAACTGACTCCTTGCACATCGACCACGGAATCCACGACGGCTTCGGGCACGCCACCATCGAAGGAGATTTTCTTGAGCTTACCGCCGGCAAAAAAAGCCAACCATCGGCCGTCGGGAGAAAATACCGGATTGGTGGCGCCTTCCGAGCCCGCCAGCGGAACGGATGCGGCCGAATTCATTTCGCGAAGGTACAGACGCGGGCCGTCGGAACTGCTGGCGCTGATGGCGATGCGGCGTCCATCGGGGGAAATGGCCACGGTGCGCTGGCCCAAAGAACTGAGCGAGGTACCCGCTGGAGGAATGATTGCAAAACGGATGGCCGCCGCATCGTGAGGGCTGCCGCGGTGCAGCATGTTGGCCGCCAGAAAACCAGCGGCAACCAGCAACAAACCCAGGGCGCCGGCCGCGGCGATCTTGAGCGCGCGATTTTCCGGCGGCATCTTTACGGGTTCTTCGGTCCTCGAACTGGGGGCCACGCCGAGGATCGAGGAATTGCGGCCGGCCAAGGCGTTTTCGACCGCTATGCGCGCTTCGCCGATGGACTGCAGGCGCTGACGGGGATCTTTCACCAGGCAGCGGCGAATTAATTGTTGAACTTCGTGGGGCACGGACGCGGAAAGTAAAGTCCAATCGGGTTCCCCGCGAATGACCGCGGCCAGAGTGTCGGAAACGGTATCTCCCCGGAAGGCGCTCTTGCTGGTGAACACTTCGAAGACGACGGCGCCAAAGGACCAGATGTCGGCGCGGCGGTCCACGGTTTTTCCGCGAGCTTGTTCAGGCGACATGTATGCGGCGGTGCCCAGTATCAGGCCGGCCTGCGTCGCGGCCGCTGTCAGCGTAGGCGAGTTCGATATGTCACTGGGGTTGATTTCGTCGGACAGCGCCTTGGCGAGTCCGAAATCCAGAACTTTAACGGTGCCGTCGGACTTGATTTTTATATTCGCCGGTTTCAAGTCGCGATGAACGATGCCGCGATCGTGAGCGTATTCCAGCGCTTCGGTAATCTGTCTCATGATGGGCAGTGCATCTTCCAGATGTAAAGGACCCTGCACAATGCGCTCGGCAAGCGTGGGGCCTTCCACCAGCTCCAGGACCAGCGCGGTCATGGTGGGAGATTCTTCAAAACCATAAATGCTGGCGATGTTGGGGTGATTGAGGGCCGCCAGAAACTGCGCTTCGCGCGCAAAACGCGCCATGCGTTCGGGAGTTCCGGCGGTAGTCTCCGGAATTACCTTGATGGCGACTTCACGGCGCAGCCGCGAATCGGTGGCGCGATACACTTCGCCCATGCCCCCGGCGCCTAACGGCGCGACGATATGGTAAGGACCGATTTGAGAACCCGAAGTGATCGCCATGCCGGGGAATTATACTGCGCTTCACGAATTTTCAGTGAGACATCGCAAATTCTTAGGTGACGAGCCAAATTAGATAGCATATATAAATCAATAAGTTAACAAAACGATAAAATGTCGACGCTCCGACAACTAAAGTCTTACTTTAAGTTTTTCGGTACTAGTTTCGAATGAGTTGCGCGCTGCGCGCGGGCAATGACGTTCGAATGCTGCGTTCATTCGAATCAGACGGCGGCGATTGTGGTACCCTTTGCGCTTTCACGGAGGAGAAAAATTATGTGGCGACGTTTTCAAGTGATGGTGGCTGTCGCGGCAAGCGCGCTGGGAATTTTTATTTTTGACGCGGCGGCGCAGGATAAAACTGCCGCCCCGCCAAAAAAGATTGCCGTGCGCGCTGGGCATCTGATTGACGGTAAGAGTGACCGGGTGCTCGACAACGCCGTCATCCTCATCGAAGGCGACACCATTATCTCTGTTTCCTCTGGTGGCGAAACCCCCGCGGGTGCTGAACTCGTGGATCTGTCGCAGTACACCGTGATGCCTGGATTCATGGATACGCACACTCACGTACTTTTGAACGGCGACATCACTGCGGAAGATTACGATGTGCAACTTCTGAAGCAATCCATCCCCTATCGCGCCATTTTAGGCGCGCGCAACGCGCGCATCGCTCTCGAGCATGGCTTCACCACCATCCGCGACCTCGAAACTGAAGGCGCCATGTACGCCGACGTGGATGTAAAGACCGCCATCGCCAATGGCGAAGTATCCGGTCCGCGCATGCAGGTGGCTACGCGAGCGATGACGCCCACCGGCATGTATCCGCTGTTGGGTTATTCGTGGGAGCTGAAAGTGCCCACCGGCGTGCAATATGTTGACGGTGTGGACGGCGCTCGCAAAGCGGTACGCGAGCAGGTGATGTACGGCGCGGACTGGATCAAATATTATTCCGACCGCAAATATCATTTTGAAGCCGACGGCGTGCTGCACAGCATGGTGAATTTCACCGACGAAGAAGCCAAAGCCATCGTGGAAGAAACTCACCGCCTGGGCAAAAGAGTAGCGGCCCACGCCATCGGTTCCGACGGAATCGCCGCAGCCCTGCGCGCCGGTGTGGACACCATCGAACATGGCGATGGACTTACCGACGCGCTGCTGGATGAAATTGCGAAGAAAGGCGTTTACTGGGTGCCCACGATTACCGTCGGCGCCTACGTCGCGCCCGGTCGGGCAGGTAACTGGCCAAAAATGGTGGAGTCGGAACGCAACGCCTTCCAGAAAGCCCTGAAGAAAAACGTCAAAATTGTTTTTGGCACCGACGCCGGCGGCTTCGACTGGAAAAATCTTAATCAGGCCAAGGAATTTGAATACTACGTGCAATATGGAATGACTCCCATGCAGGCGATTCGCTCTGCCACCTCCATGGCCAGCGAAGCTTTGGGCTGGAAAGATAAAGTTGGAACCGTAGAAGCAGGGAAGTGGGCGGACATCGTGGGCGTAAGCGGCGATCCGCTCAAGGACATCTCCGAATTATCCCGCGTGAAATTCGTAATGAAGGCCGGCGTGGTCTACAAAAACGACGGACATTAGACCGTCAGCCACGATCAGAAGAACGCTGCGCCGCCGTCCACATTGACGGATTGCCCGGTCATCGCGCTGGACGCGTCGGAGCACAGGAAAAGCGCCGCGCGCGCAATCTCATCAGCTGTCTGGCCTCGTCCCTGCAAAATCGTTTGCAAGAAACCCGAGAGTTGCTCTTCTGAGCTGACACCGATTTTCTTTGCCAGCGTCGCGCCCAACTCCTTCGACATAACCGTTTCCGTCACTGGGCCCGGACAAATGGCATTCACGCGCACGCCTTTGCGTGCCGCCTCCGCCGCGGTAACGCGCGTCAGGCCCAGCATACCCGCCTTCGCAGCGGCATACGCCGAACCCCACGAAAAAGCCGACTTTGCCGATAAGCTCGAAATATTGAGAATGACTCCCCGTTCGTGCGCATACATTTCCGGCAGTACCAGTTGCGTCAGCACAAATGCGGCGCGCAGATGCACAGCAATCACGCTGTCGAATTCTGCCAGCGGATACTCTTCCACCGGAACAACGGGGCCGTAATGCCCGGCGTTATTCACCAAAATCGAAATGGGCCCGAATTTTTCGCGCGCGGCCTCCACGACGCGGCGGCAATCCTCTTCTTTGCTGACGTCCGCGAGAGCAAATGCGACCTGTCCGTCCTTCTCTGCGATCTCCGCTGCGGTCGCAGCCAGTTCTTCGCGCGTACGCGCCGTCAGAAACACAGATGCGCCTTCTTTTGCGAAAAGATGGGCGATGGCTCGCCCGATTCCGCGTCCCGCCCCGGTAATCAATGCGCTTTGTCCCTGAAGTGTCATGGGAAATGAGAATAGAAGTAGCGGCGAATACGTGCAAGCTATCTCGGAAACAAAAAAGCTGGATGACGATTTCGCCATCCAACTTTTAACAGCTCACTAGCTTTTCAAATAACTTATTTGTTGGGCTTCAGATCGCGTAGCAACCGGCGCACCGCATCGCGTACGTGATCCGTCGAAAACGAATCGCGATGGATCTGCCGCTGTCCCACCGCCCGGAACGCCACCTTGTTCGATCCCTGTTTTATGAAATCAAACACAATGGTGCCTTCGCGGTAGTGAACATTCTGGTAGCCGTACGGCCCGCCCCAATATCCCCAGCGGTAGGATTCCCAGCATCCGAACGGTCCACACACCAGGCTCGGATACCCGCCGGCATAACGCGCTACTCTCATTGTGCGGCGGTGAATCCCGACATGGTAATCCACCAGGAATTCCGCGGCTGCGGGATCATCCACTTGTTTGAAGCCTTTGTCTGCAAGGGTGCGTTCGATATCGGTGCGCACGGCCATCCGAAAAGTATCGTTATCTATGCGTGGATCGCGCTCCGCTCTTTCCCTGCGGCGGTCCTCTGGTCTGCGGCCGTCCTCCGAAATAACGTCGCGCGATATCACCCGGTTCTTTTCAATTTCCTTCCCTTCCTTCTCCGGCACCGCGGGTTTCCACGCCCAGGTGGCGTGCTTTGGAATCACCACATTGTGGTCGCGGACCACATCGACGTGTTCATCACAGCCCGCAAAAAACAGCCCGGAAGCCACTATGGCAGCAAGCAAAAGCGGCGAATTTCTTGTCTTATTTAAACTGGGATGCCACATGCTGAATCCTCCAATAAAAGGTAATCCGGATTATTTAACCCCAGGCATGCTCGAAAGTTGCAGCTGGAGCGGGTCGCGTCCGTCGCACTCCTGTTAGTATGAAAAATGGGTTATGAATCTGGACCTTACTTCAGAACGCGGGAAACGGGTGCAGCCCGGCCCGGCGCTGAGGTATGATAGAGTTCTCGGAATTCTATAGTTAGGATGGCGATGGAGACTGCAACCCACGGAAAAGTACTGTTAAGGGTCAGGCCGCGCGGTTTCTGCGCGGGCGTGGTCCGCGCGGTGGACATTGTGGAACTGGCGCTTGAAGCCTATGGCGCGCCGGTGTACGTGCACCACGAGATTGTCCATAACACCTACGTAGTAGAGCAGTTGCGCCGGCGCGGGGCCATCTTCGTGGAATCGATCGAAGATGTTCCGCACGGATCAGTACTGGTATTCAGCGCCCACGGTGTGCCTCCCACGGTGCGCGGCGAAGCCAAGGCACGCTCGCTGCGAGTCATTGATGCCACCTGTCCGCTCGTCACCAAAGTCCATCTGGAAGCGCTAAAATTCGCGCGTGAAAAGCGCACCATTATTCTGATCGGCCATCGCGACCACCAGGAAATTGTAGGCACTTCCGGAGAAGCCCCCGACCGTACTATCGTCGTGGATTCCGTTGCGGCCGTAGATTTGCTGCAGGTAGACGACCCCGACAAGCTGTCGTTTCTGACCCAGACGACCCTCAGCCTTTATGACACGCAGGAAATCGTGGCCCGATTGCGCCAACGCTTTCCGGCCATCAAGGGACCGGCCAGCGACGACATTTGCTACGCCACGCAAAATCGCCAGGAAGCCGTCGAACAGGTTGCCAAGGATGTGGATCTGATCCTGGTGGTGGGTTCGCCCAACAGCTCGAATTCAAATCGGCTAGTGGAAGTCGCGCAACGCAGCGGCGTGCGCGCCCAGCTCATCGATTCCGCTGCGGACATTGACGTGAGTTGGCTCGAAGGCGTGGCCCGCGTAGGCTTGACGGCTGGGGCCTCCGCGCCGGAAGTTTTGGTCGAGCAAGTGAGCCAGAGGCTGGCGGAGTTTGGATTTACCGACCAGCGGGACTTGGATCTGATTCGCGAAGATGTGCGCTTCACGCTGCCGCCGGAGCTGGCCACCATTGCAGCGGCGCCGCGTAGATAGGCTGGAAGCCGAGACTGGCGGCTGAAAGCTAGAAGAACAGAGACCGGGCCTGCAAGGGGATACAGCAAGCTAATTCGAGGAACTGGAAAGCAAGGAGCAGACTTGGCGGCGAAAATCACGCGGCAGCCGAAGAAGATTGCGTTGATTGACGCTCCGTCGAGTGCGGCGGCGTTTTTGGCGGGCAGCGAAAAAGCCCCGGCGGCGTTGCGGGCCGCGGGACTCGTCGCACGGCTGCAGACCGCGGGTTACGAAGTAATCGATCACGGCGAGTGCGCGATTCGCCATTTCGGACAGGACGACGAAAACCAGCGCGCTCGCAACCTCAAGGAAATTGTCGCCGGGTTGAACGATTTAAAACTTCGGGCGGAAGTCGCCGTGAAAAGCGGCGCACTGGTTTTGGTTCTTGGCGGTGACTGCGCCCAAGTCATCGGTTTGTTGACGGGCGCGCGCCGGTATTACAAGCGCATCAGCTTGCTGTGGTTTGATCGCGACGCCGATTTGAATACCCCCGCGACTACGCCTTCCGGCCGCATTGACGGCATGGTTGTCGCGCATGTCATCGGCAAAGGTTCCCCCGAAATTGTGCGCTTGTGGGGCGAGCCACCGCTGGTTCGCGAGCCGGACGTCACCTTGTTCGGCCTGGAGCGCGTGGACGCGCCCGAACAGCAATTCCTGAATAATTCGCCCATGCGCAAAGTTTCCGCGTTTGACGTTAAAGCGAAAGGCGCAGCGGAAGCAGCGCGAACGGCGTTGACTAATATGCATGCCGACGCGCGCCAGGTGGTGCTGCATCTCGACACCGACGTGATCGCGCAGGAAGATTTTGCCGCTGTAAACGTTCCGGGCAGTGGCGGCCTGGGATTTGAAGACGTGCGCGCCGCTTTTGTGGAGTTTCTCAAAAATCCCAATTTGCTCGGTCTCGACGTAGCGCAGTACAACCCCGACAAAGACCCCGACGGCAACGGAGCAAAAAAATTAGTAGACCTGCTGGTCGAAGGCCTCACCGCGAGGATTCAAGCTCTCACTGAGTCTGAGCCGGGAACCACAGAAGCGATCATCGCGCCATCCAGCCCTGTGGCACGTGCGGCGGAAGCGAATGCTCCGGCGGAAACGGTGGAAGACGCACCGGCTGGAAATGTAACTGTAGAGGAAGCACCACCGGCCGACGCGGCTGCGGACGAAACACCATGGAACGAAGTATCCTCAAACGAAACATCTTCAAACCAAACGACGCACCATGAAGTTGACTCGGACGAGCCGTCCGACGAAGTTTCCTCCAAGGAAACTTCCGCCTAGTCGCATGCGCAATGCGCGCGTCGCACGCAACTGCAATACAAAGATTTCTTTCTGGGTTGCGTCCTTCACGCCGTGGCGTTGCTGCGCTTGCGAATGTGCCGCGCCAGCCCCAGAAAAGAAAGCGGCAGGCCCGCCGTGAAGGAATGTTGTTCCGCTTCCTCGGGCCCCAGATAGCCGGCCATCTCCGCCTGCGTCTGCGCGATGAACGACTGCATCGCGGCATGCTCATTTTGCCCGGAGCGCAAAATTTTCTCCGTGATGTCTGCCCACAGATGTAACCGTTCGCGAAATTTCGCGATATGCTCCTCGGGATTCTCCGCGAATCCAAAATGCGTAAGAAAAAGTCTTGCCGGCCGCCGATCCAGAATCGCCGCGAAGGATTCTTCCCATAGCGCGAGCTCAATATCCGGCGGTGGAGTCGCGGGCATTACATAAGGTCCGTTAGCGATGCGAATGCCCGCAGTATCCCCGGCAAACGCCACACCCGTCGCAGGATCAAAAAAAGTAACGTGATGGCTCGCGTGTCCAGGCGTATACAGAACGTCGAGCTTTTCGCTTCCGATACCGATGAATTCTCCTCCATCGAGTATCGTCAGATTTTGCGACGGCACCGGAAGCGTTTCTCCAAACAGCCGGTTTAAGTCCTTGCCCCACAACCGCCCCGCGCTGGCCAGCAGCTTCGCTGGATCGACCAGGTGCGCGGCGCCTTTGCTGTGAACGTAAACCCGCAGAGCAGGATTTTCGCGCACCAGAGAACCGGTAGCGCCGGCGTGATCGAGATGAATGTGTGTCAGCAGCACCGCTTCGAGATCGGCGACCGAGAGTCCGCGCGACCGTAATTGCGCGCGCAGCGTTGCCAGTGTCGAAGCGGGGCCCGGATCGATGATGGCGTGGTGTCCGCCGGATTCGAGCAGCGCGGCGGCAATAGCGCGCGGTCGTCCGGTCCAGTTCACATCGAGCGGCGTGATGGCAAACATCTATTGCAATGGTATGAGAGCCGGGCCGCGGGAACAAATGGACTTTATCGGGGCACACGCAAGCTGTCTGGCTGCATCCACTTGTCGACGGGCCGAGTAGAGTAAACGGCCAGCCCTTCGGGGCCATGTTATTTCTGCGCTTCCGGCCCTTCGGCGCTGATCGCTGAAAGTATCTCCGCCAAAACAAAAATCTAAGTTCAGGTGCAGTGAATACCTGATGGGCAGGATGTGCCGGCTCTTCTAACTTGAAATCCACCAGGTGTGTGCCCAGTTGACGCCACGCCACGGAAGGATTCAAATGGAATCCGGAAGAGGAAACGAAATGATGGGGGAGAATATCAAGCGCAGAGAATTCATCGGCGGGTTGGCGGCCATGTCCGTAGCCGCAAACGTGGCAAGCGCGCCGGGCGCGAGTGGCCAAAGCGGTAAAGGCGAAATGCCCTATCGCGCGCTGGGTAAAACCGGAGTGAAGGTTTCCGCCATCGGTTTGGGCGGATTTCATCTCGGGCTCTCGCATCTGGAAGAGCCGGACGCCATCAAGATTTTTCACTCCGCCGTGGACCGGGGAATTAATTTTTCAGATAATTCCTGGGACTATAACCAGGGGGTCAGCGAAAAGCGCGTAGGTAAGGCATTAAAAAATGGCTATCGCGACAAAGTTTTCGTGATGACCAAATTCGACGGACGCACCAAGGGTTCGGCGCTCCAGCAACTGGACGAATCTTTGCAGCGGCTGGAAGTGGATCACGTGGACCTGTGGCAGTTTCACGAAAATATCCGCCTCGAAGATCCGGACAGATTTTTTGCCGAAGGTGGCGCCGTGGAAGCGATGCTGGAAGCAAAAAAGGCCGGCAAAATCCGCTTCATGGGCTTCACCGGCCACAAGGATCCCAGCGTGCACCTGCGCATGCTGGAAATGGCCGACAAGCACGGCTTCAGCTTTGATACCGCGCAGATGCCGCTGAACGTGATGGACGCGCATTTTCGTAGCTTCGGCAAGGAAGTTCTCCCGGTGCTGGTGAAAAAGCAAATGGGCGTGCTGGGCATGAAGCCCCTTGCCAGCGGCAACATCCTCAAAGCAAAAGTTGTCACCCCACTGGAATGCCTGCAATTCGCGCTCAGCTTGCCTACTTCGGTAGTCATCACCGGTGTGGACAGCATGGAGATTCTGGACCAGGCCTTTGCAGCCGCGAAGACCTACGGCTCGTTGAGCAAAGCGGACATTGACGGCCTTTTGAAAAAAACCGCAACCGTGGCGGCCGATGGAAAATACGAGCCCTTCAAAACTACTCCCATTTTCGATTCCACCGCCGGCCATCCCGAATGGCTGGGTTACGCGGCGCAAGCCTGAGTTCTGATCGTTGTGGCCGACACGCCCGCGTCCGCATGAGCCCGGCCGCTGGCCGGGTGAATACAGGAATATCGCGCGGCACATACCAGAGAGGCTGGATACGGGTTCCCGTCATTTGCGGCAATACTCTTGCGGAGCCGGGAGTACTAGTCTACGATTAACGGCAATGTTTGGTGGGTTCGCGTGGCTCCCTTGGCAAAGATGTGTGAAGGCGCTGTGGTCCTCCGGAGTTACGGCCGCGGGCTGCGCGTAACACTCTCAGCCGCGTTTGATCGATTCATCAGCATGACCTAAGTGTCCTATTTAGAACACTTTTTTCCGGCATTGTAGAGCATCATTCACCGAAGTAAATTAGGGGAGGAACGAGATGGTTAAGTGGTGTGTAGTCGCGGTTATGGGCGCGCTTCTGGCGCTACCGGGTTTTGCTCAGCAGAAAACAAGCGGCGCCGAGGAAAGCGCCACCGCCACCACCGGCGCGGCCAAGCCGGTGGCGGAAAATAACGCCGTGAACGTCGCTCCGGCGCGCAATTTTTTCGCCTTGCCCGAAGCGCCGCGGCCCACGCCGCGCGCAACTCCATTTCCGGGCCCGTCGGCGGCAGCGATGCAGGAGGCCCCGGGCCGCTTGGTGCCGCGGTACGAGTTGGCCTTCATGTATGAATATATAAACTTCCGTCCTGGCGATCCTTTCGACGACTTCAACAACCATGGCGGCACGGGATCATTTACGTTCAATGCCAACCGCTGGCTGGGCCTGACGGCTGAAATTGGCGGAACCACCTTCAGCAGAAATGAATTTCCGCTCACCGCGACCAATGCCAAGGTGGATGGCGGGTTCGAAACATTTCTTTTCGGTCCGCGCTTGAACCTGCGAAAGTTTGACCATTTCGTGCCCTTCGGAGAATTTCTCGTGGGTGCCGCGCATTCCGGATCCGAAATTACTGGTGACAGTACTCAATATACGTTCGCGCTGGCCGCCGGCGGTGGTGTGGACATCGTATTATGGAAGAATCTGGCCTGGCGGTTCGCGCAATTGGATTACCTGATGACCAACTTCTCTGGCCCGGCTCTCGGCCCCGAAGCGCGGCAGAATAATTTTCGCGCCGCCACTGGCGTGGTGTTGCGCTTTGGCATTCCCAACCCGCCGCCTCCTCCGAATCGCAACCCCGTGGCGGCTTGCGCCGCGAATCCGGCTTCCGTTTATGCGGGATCGAGTGACAGCGTGGCGATACATGTTACCGCCAGCGACCCGGACAACGACAACCTGACCTACAGCTATACCGCCACCGGCGGAACCGTGGAAGGCACGGGCGCCGATGGGCGCTGGACCTCCACAGGCTTGAGCGCGGGAAGCTACACCGTGAATGCCAAGGTTGACGACGGTAAAGGCGGCTCGGCCACCTGTTCCACGGATGTGCGTGTGGAACCGAAACCGAATCAACCGCCGACCATTTCGTGCTCCACCGATCGCAGCCCCATTCAACCGGGCGAGCGCACCGGCATCACCGCCACCGCCAGCGATCCGGATAACGATCAGCTGACTTACAGCTACAGCGCCACCGGCGGCCAGGTATCGGGGACCGGACCGAAGGCGGAATTTGACTCCACCGGATTGCAGGCCGGCAGCTACACTGTGAAGTGCTCGGTGAGCGACGGCAAGGGCGGCACCGCGGATGCGTCCACGAATGTGGATGTGCAGCAACCGCCGCCACCGCCGCAAGCCACCAAGGTAGGCGATTGCAGCTACGGCAAGCCGGGCGCCTCGCGCGTGGACAACGTCTGCAAGCGCGTGCTCGATGACGTGGCCCTGCGCCTCAAAAACGACCCCAACTCCAAGCTGGTGATTACCGGCTACGCGGATTCGCACGAGCCTCGTGCCGCCAGGCTGGCCGACACGCGCTCTGATCTATCGCGGAAGTACCTCGGTGAGAAGGGCATTGATGCTTCGCGCATCACTACCCGCACCGGTACGGCTTCGAAGGAAAAGGGCGCCGAAAAAGAAAACCGTCGCGTGGACTTTGTCTTCGTGCCGGAAGGCGCGACCTACTAAGAAAGTGCCGGAAGGCGCGGCGCATTAAAATGCCGGAAGCCGCCTAACCGCTTGGGACCTCCGTCAGGGGGTCGCCAGCGCAAAACTAAAACAATCGCACGGGCCGTTCTGGGATTCAGGACGGCCCGTTTTCTTTTCGCGGCGGGGAGGTTCAGAATCCGCGCGGGGAGAACACCGCAATGGGAAAGCGCGACAGGAAATTCCCGGAACGGAACTGCCTTAACGATGATATAATGGATACTGTAGTCATTTGCAAACACTTAGGATATTCCTGAAATGGTACTTGAGTTGCAATAGGAACTGCGCGTCCAGAAAGTCGGAAATTATGGCCATGACCGAGACCGCGCTGGTTCGTCAGGAAGTTCTGCCGATGAATTTGCTGGTGGTGGACGACGAACAGTATGTGCGGCAGTTGTGCGCGGATGTGGCCATCCAAAGCGGCATGAAAGTAACCGCCGTAGCCACGGCGGAAGAAGCCCTCAACGTCCTGGAAAATCGCGCTGTCGACATACTGGTAACCGATCTGCAACTTTCCGAATCGAGCGGTCTGGACCTCCTCCAGGAAGTCCACGATAAACATCGCGAGGTGGCCGTCATTGTGTTGACGCAGTTCGGCACCATTGATTCCGCGGTGGCGGCCACGCGACTCGGGGCCGTGGACTACGTGACCAAGCCCTTTCGCGTGGAAGAGCTGCGCTCGCGCCTGGAACGCGTGGCCCATGCCGTGGAACTGCAGCAGGAGAATCGCCTGCTGCGCGAACAGTTGCGCACCAGGCCTGGTTTCGGCGGGCTCATCGGCGTTTCCACCAAGATGCAGCGGGTGTACAAGATGATTGAAAAAGTGGGCCAGCACGAATATCCGGTGCTGATCCTGGGAGAAAGCGGCACCGGCAAGGAAATGGTGGCGCGCAGCATTCATTTCTCCGGACCGCGCAAAGATCGTGTCTTTGCCCCCGTGGATTGTTCCTCGCTGGTGCCCACGCTCATCGAATCGGAACTTTTCGGGTACGTGAAAGGCGCGTTCACCGGCGCCATACAGGCCAAGCAGGGCCTGCTGGAAGCCGCCCACGGGGGCACGCTGTTCCTTGATGAAATCGGGGACATGCCCGTGGACCTGCAGGCCAAGTTGTTGCGCGCCTTGCAGGAGAGGGAAGTAAAACCAGTAGGCTCCACGGAACGCCGCCACATCAACGTGCGCATCATCGCCGCCACCAACCGGGACCTGGAAGAGGCCATCCGCACCGGGGCTTTCCGCCAGGATTTGTATTTCCGGTTGAACGTGGTGCAGATGAAATTGCCGGCGCTGCGCGATCGTAAAAGCGATATTCCCCTGCTGGTCACCGCATTTCTGGAGAAATTTTCCGGCCGCCACGGCGCCACGCGCACTATCTCGGATGAGGCCATGCGCCGGCTGATCACCTACGACTGGCCGGGTAATGTTCGTGAGCTGGAAAATGCCATCGAGCGCGCCGTGGCCCTCGGTACCGGGCCCATTCTGCATGCCGGCGATCTGCCCACCAATCTGCAGCACTCCGCCAGCGAGCGCGTGCCCGAACGCAATGAAATCCTTCCGCTCGAAGAACTGGAGCGCCGCGCCATTCTGAAAACGCTGCGCGAGACTTCCGGCGATAAACTGGCTGCGGCGCGCATGCTGGGCATCGGAAAAACCACGTTGTATCGCAAACTCAAGCAGTACAACGTGCGGCACGAAGAGCAATAAAAATCCACCAGCCGCGCGCATTGGCGATGCCATCGGCGCGGCCGCCAAAAATTTGCATTGGCATCTTTTGAAAAAGAAAGTAACGAATTCTTGCGACCTTCCGTGCGCTTCTACTCCGGCCATGTCTCAAAAATTCGGATGATCAAAGCGCACGCTTGGCTTGCCGGAGATTTTCCCCCGCCCTGCCTGGCCGCCTCCGAATGCCCGTTTCCGACGCCAGGCCCGTCCTCATTACCTCCGCGATAAGTTATCGTCCTGCGTAATACGGTTGATTTTTCCGGCCGGGCCGTTCCACTCCGGGAAAAATCGCCGCTCCAGTCTCGACATGGGATGGATTCCCGGTTTTCACTTCCGCGCCGGCCGCGCAACTGATTGATTTTCATTCACTAATAAAACCTCGTGGTTGGTCCTGCTGATGCAATAGCAGGAAGCAGCAGTTGCTCTGCTGCGTGAAACCAGCTGTTGTTGACGCCCATGAAATCAATGAAGTCGAGAGAGACCAGCCGATGAAGGGGTGGGGAAGAAAATCGGAATTTCCGGCGGTAGTGGAAGTGGCGCGCGCCGCCAGCGAGGGGCTGCCGCGGCCCGAGCTGTTGCGCAAGACCTTGTTGGCGCTGGCGGGGGATGGGCGCGCCGACCGCATCGGCGTGTGGCTCGAATCAGCCGACATGTCCGGCACCGAAGAACTCGATGGTTACGCGGCCACAACTTTTCGCGGAGTGGTCTGGGATCGCGAAAGCGAAAATCTGCCCGCGGAATGGAGATGCCTTTCGCCGCAAGCGCCGCTCCCCCAGGAATTGCTGACCGCCGGGCACAGCGTGGAATTCGACCAGGACACCTTGCCGATGATCGGTCCGCTACTGGAATTACGCCGCGCGCTGCTGGTTCCGGTCGGGCGGCCGGGCCGCTTGCGTGGCGTGCTGCTGGCCGGGAGCCGTCACAAGCACGCCGAAATACCCGCCGGGTTGTTCGAATCTGCCGCCTCGGAACTGGCGCTGGCCATGAAGCTCGACGAAGAGCATCAGCTATCGGCGGCGCGGCAAGCCGATCTGTGGGTGGTCAAGCACATGCTTGCGGACATGAGCGCTACCCGCGAACCCGGCCAGATTCTTGCCGATCTGGTCGACAGTTGCACTTTGAGTCCGGCATCGGGAAACGGGCTGGGCGCGATATTTGCCGCCATCGGATGCCTCCCCGAGGGCCGTGGAATCGCACGTCACGGAATCCAAGGACGTGAAATCGATGGCGCGGCGCAAAGCCTGGATTTTCTTTGGAAAAGTGAAGACCAGGTCTGGAGCAACACGCTGGAAAGCCCCACATCGGCCGTCATCTGGCGCCGGGCCCTCGCCGAGCGCCGCCTGACGACTGGCAATTCCGGGACGCCCCTCCCGCGCAGCCGCACGCCACGCCACTCTCCCCGGGCCCCGGCACGCGCCTTCCTCCATATCGTGGCCATACCTCTTGAATACGACGGTAGGCCCGGCGGAGTGCTGGTCGCCGGACTCGCGCCCGAGACCGCCTCCCCCGCGATGGTGGAGCGCCTGGAGCTTCGCGCCGCGTTGGCCGCCACGGCGCTGGGCAGTTGGAAACGCCACAACGAAGAAATGCGCTTGGCCGCGTGGAAAAAATCCCTGCTGGACAACTATGAGCAGGCCACCGTGCTGCTCGACGAGGAAGGCGGCATCACCGCAATGAGCGCCGCGACCTGCCGGCTGCTCGGCGAGCAACCGGAAGAGCATCCCCGTGAGCACCCCAGGGAATATCGGAAGGCGGCCACCGCCCGTGGCGCACAGCACTTTGATGCACTTGTTTCAGGACTCCGACCAGCTGCGTATTGCCGCCTGGTGCGCTCGCGCTCTCTCCGGAACCGGCGACCGGCGCGGCGAAGCGCGTAACGGTCCGGCGGAATTACCGGAAGCGCTGTTGAGTAACGGCGTGAGGGTGCGTCTGCGTCCGGCGCTGCCCGCCGGCGGAAAGTTTGCGGCGGTGGCGCTGGAGAAGTGGGAAGAGCCGCAAGCCCCGGCGCAAGACGGCCGCGCGGAAAGCGAGCTTACCAGCGTGCTCGAATGGCTGGACGAAGGGGTGATTTTATTCGATACGCAGGACCGGGTGCGCGCGCTCAACAGTCGCTTCCTGCAGATTACCGGCTTGCAGGCCGGCGACGCCGCGGACCTGCCGGATCTCGACGGCCTCATCTCGAAATTGTCCCCGCGCACCGTCGGCCCGTGGAACTTTGCGCAGCGCTGGCGCAACCTGGCGCGCGGGATTGATGGCGGTATTCGCGAAGAACTGGAATTTATCGGGCCCAGCCCGCGCATTGTGCAGCGCATGTCGCGCCCGATTCTGGACGGCCACGGGCGGCGCCTCGGCCGTGTGGAAATTTATCTGGACCTGACCAGCCGCCGCGGATTTCAATCCAAGCTGCTGCGTACCGAAGGGCTGGCGGCCCTGGGACAATTGATTACCGGCATCGCCCACGAGCTGAGCAGCCCGCTGACCAGCATTCTGGGCTACTCGCAATACCTGTTGCAGAAAGAACCGGCTGGCGGCAACAGCGAAGAAATCCGCCAGGTGCGCCACATCTTTGAAGAAGCCGAGCGCGCCACCGCCATCCTGCGGCAATTATTGTCCAACGCCCACGAGAGCAAGCCCCGCCTGGGCGCCGTGGCCATCAATGAACTGGTCCTGCAAGGCTTGGAGCTGCAAAGGTTGAGCCTGTTGCAAGAAAACATTCGCGTGGAAACGGATCTGGATTCCCGCGGACCCCTGGTTTATGGCGATGCCGGGCAACTGCAGCAGGTCTTCCTCAACTTGATGGGCAACGCCCGCCAGTCGCTCGATCAGTCCGGCAAGCGCGGCACCATTCGCATTCGCACCAAGCAAATCGGGGACCAGCGCGTCTTGCTGGAGATCGCCGACGACGGCCCGGGCATCCCCGGGGAAATCATGGGGCGCATTTTCGATCCCTTCTTCACCACCAAGCCCGCCGGAATCGGCACCGGACTCGGGCTGGCCATCGTCTCCGGCATCGTCCGCGAACACGGCGGACACGTGAACGTGGCCAGCCCTCCCAATGGGGGCGCCATTTTTTCCGTGGCCTTGGTGGCCGCCGGCCAGCCCTCCGGAAATGACCTGCTGACTCCGGCAGGCGAAAGGATGCTGCTCGGCTACGTCGGAGGCGCGTCCCCGCCTTTTCCGGCGGGGGCCCTGGTCCCCGCGCGCCGCGAGCCTGCCGCCGTTCGGGAATTTTCGCGCCATGGCAGCAAGCGCGTCCTGGTGGTGGAAGACGAACCCACCGTGGCACGCCTGCTTGCCGATGTTTTGGAAGATGAAGGCTTTCACGTGGACGTGCTGCTCGATGGGAACGAGGCCTTGGAACAGGCCGGCCGCGAAGTCTACGACCTGGTCATCTGCGATATGAAAATGCCGGGACTCGATGGCCAGCATTTCTACAAAGCGCTGGTGCAGGCCGGCAATGCCTTGAGCCATCGGTTTCTGTTTGTCACCGGCGACATCGTCGCGCAACACACCCAGCAGTTTCTGGAAGCGCATGGTGTGCCACACGTGGCCAAGCCTTTTCGCATGGAAGAATTGAAAGACCAGGTCTACGCGGTTCTCGGTAACGATGCGCAACGCAAACCCAACGCCGCGGGAGCGGCGAAAAATGGATAAGGTGCCAGCAAGGTGAGCTCCGCGGAACGGCAAACAATTCTTCTGGTCATCAATGACGATCTGGTCTGCGCCGCGGCCCGGCGCGAATTGGAAACCCGCCGGCCCGATGTGCGCGTGTCGGCGGTCAGCAGCGTGGCCGTCGCGCTGCGCCTGGTCGAGCATACGGCCCCCAACGTCATCCTCCTGGCCGAAGGCCTGCGCGAGTCGGAGCTGAACGGCGAGGCTTCCCGGCTGGAAAAAGTCGTGAAGGCCCTGGGTATGTATGCTCCGGTAGTGGTCATGGGCGTAGCCAACCGCGACGTGAGCCTGAACGCGCTGATCGCCGCGGATGCCGCCGACTACGTTCCCCAGGCCGAAGGCTACTTGGCCGTGGCCTTGGGCCTGCTGGAGCGTCGCCTCGATCGCGCCCGGCGCATCGCCGACAGCTCTCCCGGCCCGCTCGACGGCTGGTCCAGGGATTTTGCGGAAGTGCTGCGCCACGAGTTGAACAATCCGCTGACGGGTATCTTAGGGAATGCCGAGCTGTTGCTGGCGGAAATCAATCGCAAGAAAGACGGCCGCCTGCCCTTCGGGGGACTGGAGCGCGTGGAAACCATCGCCGCCCTGGCGATGCGCATGCGCGAAACGGTGCGGCAGCTAAGTCATCAATGGGAAGTGCGTGGCGACCCGGCCGGGTCCGTGCAAGCCTGATGGAGATTCGGTGGTGGGTCATTTTGACCCACTACCGGACATTCCAGGCCATGGAGTTTGTGGAAGAGATTCGCGTCACGGTAACCCGTGGACTTAAATACCCTCGAGCCGGAACACTATGCGGGCCGGTTTCGAAACGCGCGAGCGAACTTTATCGAGCAGTCCCACTATCCAGCATTGCGCCATAGGCAAAATATCCGGCGTTGAGACACGCCGGCATCAGAAACCAAACCGCTTCGCCGCTCAGGAGCGGAACAGCACGGACTCGCGTTGAAACATTTTGACGGCGATAAACAACGCGGCCGCGGCGTACAGGCAGGTGGAGAGAAAAATAAGCGCAATGGAATTCCAGTGGTACGTTCCGGCGATTAGGTCTTTGCACAGCAGGCTGACATTCAGAATCGGCACCAGCGACAGCCGCGGCGTCAGTTCCACTCCAGGTAGGATCGCCGCCACCGCCGGCACAATCACCACCACCATGAGCGGCGAAATATAGCTTTGCGCTTCCTTGTAGCTTTTGGCGAAAAGCGCGATGGTAATCAGCGCGGCGGAAAATAATACCGCCAGCGGCAAAGCCACCAGGAATACGGAAAGCACCGCGAGGATTCCAATGCTGATATGCATGCCGGAGTTCTGGTCCTGGAAACGTTGGAAGACCCAGGAAGAAACGCCCATGGACGTGACCGACAGCGCGGCGGTGACCAGTGAAGCCGTCAATACCAGCAGGAATTTGCCCAGCACCAGGTGCGTCCGCGAAATGGGGCTGGAGAGAATGGTCTCCATGGTGGCGCGCTCTTTTTCGCCGGCGGTCAGGTCCATGGCCGGGTACATGGCCCCGGTCAGACACATGATGATGACCAGGTAGGGAATGATGCCGCCCACCGTTTCCCCCGCGATTTTTTCTTCGGACACCACGTTCTGCTGCTTGATCTCAAACGGTTTGAGCAGTGCAGCGGGCAGATTTTCGGCCGCCAGCCGCTCGCGCGCGATGGTGTCGCGGTATTCGGTGAAAAATTTTTCGATGCGGCTCGCGGCGGACGCCGATTTCAGGTCCCCGGCGTAAATATAAATCTTTACCGGCGAATTGCCTGCGTCTCCGGATTGCAGCCCGGTGGGGATTTCCACCGCCGCGCGAATTTTTTTGTTGGAGATCTGGCTGACATAGTCTCCGGACTCCGCTACCACGATCAAGCTCTTGTTTTTGTTCAAGCCTTCCACGATCGCCGGAGAGTCCCGCCCGCCCACAATCATTATTTTTGCCGGCTGACGGGAGGCTGCCCCAATCAGACTCACCGCCGCGTACCCCATTCCCACGGTAAGCACCGGGAATAGCAGAATGGGCACCGCGATGGTGGAGATCAGCGTGCGCCGGTCGCGCACCGCCTCCAGCATTTCCTTGCGATAAACGATGGCGATATTGCGCAGGGACATGCTCAGGCCACCTCTGCGTCCGCATGCGGCGTAACGATCTTCACGAAAATTTCTTCCAGATCCCGTTCGCCATATTTCTCGCGAAGTTTCCCGGGCGTGCCTTCTTCCAGCAATTTTCCGTTGTGAATCACGCCGATCACGTCGCAGAGCTTTTCGACTTCGCTCATCACGTGGGTGGAAAGAATCACCGTCTTGCCGTGCTCGCGGCACTCGCGGATGAACGACACGATGGTACGCGCCGCCATGATGTCCAGCCCCAGCGTGGGCTCATCGAAAATCATCACCGGAGGATCGTGCACCAGGGTGCGCGCGATGGAAGTTTTCTGCTTCATGCCGGTGGAGAGCTTGTCGCAGCGGCGGTCGCGAAAGAAATCCATATCCAGCCGCGCGAAGATCTCGTCAATGCGCCGTTTCAGTGTGGCTTCGTCCAGCCCGTTGAGGCGCCCGAAATATTCCACCATTTCCTGCGCGGTAAGGCGCGGATACAAGGCCGTGGCGGTGGATAGAAAGCCGACGCTGGCGCGCACTCTCTCCGGATGTTCCACAATATCGTGGCCGAACACCAGGGCAGTTCCATCGCTAGGCTCCAGAATGGTGGCCAGCATGCGCAGCGTGGTGGTTTTCCCCGCGCCATTGGCTCCCAGCAGGCCGTAGATGCTGCCCGGCTGGCAGCTGAAGCTAACATTTTCCACCGCGGCAATACGTCCGCGTTTTTTATCATAAAAGCTTTTGGACAAACCTCGGGCTTCGATCATCTGCTCCGCCGGGCCTCGAATGTTCAAGGAGTACGCGCAGAAAAATTGTACTACGCGTTTCGCAAGGAAAAGCTTCGAGCGCGCCCGGGAGTGCGGAAGAACAACCTCGGCCTGCTCGAGCACGCTCCGCGACAGCACCAAAAGCCGTATCCTGCATCCAATCCAATGTTCACTTTTTCCGCGGTTGGGAGGCTGGACATATGCCGGTCGCCAAACAAGGTTTATGGAGAAAGGCCCAGCGCCCTTGCTAGAATGAACTGTTCGGTTGGACCTCCATCACCACATGCAGCAAGCAAGCACTAAACTTTAGGCCCGGGGCACTTGTATGGCGTGGCCGCGGGGCACGCAGGACAATGCACAAGTCGTCCAGCGGCGATGAACAGGAACAATGGATCAGCGTAAGGTTCGCAACCGCATTTTGATTTTCCTGGCGCTTGCCGCTGTGGTGGCTTACGCGCTGGTGCGCCTGAGCGCCCGCGAGCCGGTGGCAAAAATTGCCGCGGTGATGCCCGTGCGCGACAATCTGGTTTCGTCCATCTCCAGCAACGGGAAAGTCGAGCCCATTTCCCCCTACACCGTGCGCGCGCCGCTCGACACTTTCGTGGAAAAAGTCCACGGAGTCGAAGGCCAGGCCGTCAAGAAAGGGCAGTTACTGCTTGAGCTAAATGTAAAAGACGCCAGCGCGCAACTCTCCGACGCCCAGGCCAGATTATTGCGGGCCCGGAATGAGTTGCGAGCCGCGCAGGGCGGCGGCAAGCCTGACGAAGCTGCCCGGGTCGCCGGTGACTTGGCCCGCGCACAAGGCGATCGCGACCGCCTGCAAAAAAATCACGAAGCGCTCGAACGCCTGATCGCCAAACAGGCCGCCACTCGAGACGAGTTGGCCGTCAACGACCTCGCGTTAACCAACGCCCAGGCGGAAGTAAAAAGACTATCCGCCGCTAAAGAGGAATTCGAACGCGGTGTGAAGCTCGACGCCGGAAGAACCTCTCTGCAGGTGCAACAGGCGCAAAGCGAGATTGCCGCGCTGCGGTCCAAGGTCTCCAGTGCGCGCATTACCGCCCCGGCGGATGGCACCTTATATTCGCTTCCGGTGAAGGCCGGAGATTACGTGAAGACTGGCGACCTGCTGGCCGAAATGGCCAACCTGCATCGCGTGCGCGTGCGTGCCTTCATCGATGAACCGGAACTCGGCGCGCTTGAGCCCGGGGAGCCGGTAAAAATCTCCTGGGACGCGCTGCCCAATCGCGCGTGGACCGGAAAAACCGAAGTGATCCCCAAGCAGGTAGTGGCCCGCGGCACCCGCAGCGTCGGGGAACTGCTGTGCGCCGTGGATAACAAGGATCTTGAGCTGCTGCCAAACATTAACGTCAACGTGAGCATTCATTCGAACGAACGCACCAACGTTTTGACCGTGCCCCGCGCCGCCGTGGACGCCGAAGGCGGCCACCGCTATGTATTTGTGGTCGGCAAGACGGGGTTGAGCGTGGGAGGCAAATCCCGCCTGGAGCGCCGCGAAATCCACGTGGGCATCGCCGATTCCACCAGCTTCGAAGTCGTGAGTGGTCTGCAGGAAAAAGAAATGGTGGCGCTGCCGGGCGACGCCGTGCTGCACGACGGCATGGCTGTAAAGATTGTCAACACGGACGCGGCGTACATACGGGGCCACCGGGATGGCCAGTAAGTGGATGTCCCGCGGATCGAAGTTAGCGCTGGCGAGCGCGCTTTTTCTTGCGCTGCACGCCGCGGGCCTCCACGCCGCCGCCGACAGCGATCTCGGCGCCGGACGCCGCGCCTACGAAGCCAGTGACTACGGTAACGCCGTGCGGATTTTGCAGGAAGCCGCGGAAAAAAATCCGCGCGACGCGGAAATCCATCTACTGCTCGCGAAAAGCCATTTCGAACTGCGCCAATACGACGCCGCGGCAAACCGCGCCGAAAAAGCCATCTCCATAGCTCCAGACAATTCCGTTTACCACGAATGGCTGGGCAGGTCCCTGGGAGAAAAAGCCTCGCACGCATCCTGGTTGTCGGCGTTGTCACTGGCTAAAAAAGCGCAGCGGGAATTCGAAATCTCCATCAAGCTTGATTCCCACAATTTCTCGGCGTACCAGGCGCTGATCGAATATGATTGCGCCGCGCCCGGTATTGCCGGCGGCGGCGAAGAAAAAGCGCGGCCGAAAATCGCGGAGTTGGCGGCTATGGATGCCGGGGAGGGCCACTACGCGGCAGGAAACTGTCACCGGCAGAAAAAAGATTACCCTGCTGCCGACGCGGAATTCGACAAGGCGCTGGTCACCGCGAAATCTCCCAATTTGATCTACGACATCGGCGATTATGCCGCGAAACGAGGCCAGGCGGACCGTTTGCTCGCTGTCACTGGCGCCGGGCAAAAATCCGCGCCTCGTGACGTGCGCGAGAAATTTTATCGTGCCGCTGCGCTGATCCTGCAAAAAGAAAAACCCGAACAGGCCGAGAATCTCCTGCAGGAATATCTAAAAACCGCGCCGGTGCGAACCTCTTATCCCCATCCCGCCGCCGTGCACGAATGGCTTGGCAAATTAGCTGAGAACAAAAACGATCGCGTAACCGCCAGGCGAGAATACGAAACCAGCCTGAAATTCGATCCCCAATATAAGCCCGTGCAGGAAGCCCTGAAGCGGCTCGGAAAGAGCTGAGATGCACATTCGTGAAACCGTTTCCGTAGCCATCGACGCGCTGCGATCCAACAAAGTTCGCGCCGCGCTGACCTCCCTCGGCGTAATTATCGGCAGCGCCTCCATTGTTCTGGTCGTCACCGTAGCGCTTACCAGCAAAAAATTCGTGATTTCGCAGATCGAGGGTGTGGGTTCCAACCTGGTCTGGGCCGAGGTGGTGCACGCCACCGGTAAGTCCCAGCCGCTAAGCCACGAAATTACCGTGGGCGATTTGAACGCCATGCAAGCTTCGCCCGGCGTGCTCGCCGTGGCCGGCACGCGTGAGTTGCCCATGTCCGTCGTCGTTGCCGGAATCGAGCGCCCCGTGAATTTAATCGGCGTTACCGAAGGATTCCAGACCATCCGCCGCCTGGTGATTTATCGCGGCCGCTATTTCGATTCCGAAGACATGGAATCCCGCGGCAAGGTTTGTTTGGTCACCAAGGAACTTTCCGAGCGCGTCTTCGGTCTCGAGAATCCCATCGGCCGCACCATTCGCATGGGGGAACTGACCTTCACCGTCATCGGCGTTTTTCGCGAGCGCGTGGCCACCTTCGGCCTTTCCGAAATCCAGAAAGAATCCGTCATCATTCCGCTCACGTTGATGAAGTATTACACCGGCGAGGATATTTTACGCGTCTTGTACGCGCAGGCCGTCAGCCCTGAAGCCGTGGCTGGCGTGGAAAGGGCAATGACCCAGCTATTGAAGAACCGCCACCCGATTGACGCGGAATACGATGTGCAAACTCTGGTAGCGATACTGGGCGCGGCGCGAACCATCTCGCTGGCCCTCACCATTGTCTTGCTGGTGATTGCCGCCATCGCGCTGCTCATTAGCGGAATTGGCATTATGAACATCATGCTGGTCACCGTGCGGGAGCGCACGCGTGAAATCGGCATCCGCAAAGCCATTGGCGCGGCCCACAAGGAAATTCTCTACCAGTTTTTGATCGAAGCTTTCTTGATCAGCGGCGGCGGCGCGGTCCTCGGTATTTTGATCGGCCTGGCCATTCCGGTGAGCATCCAGCCGTTACTACCAGGAAATTTGCGCGTTCCCATTTCCGGCGTAAGCGTCATCGTGGCCTTCGTGGTTTCCTGCTCCACCGGATTATTTTTCGGGTATTTGCCCGCCAACCAGGCGGCGCGCATGCAACCCATCGAGTCGTTGCGCTACGAATAAAAGAATGGCGAGGTGCAAAAGATGAATCAACACAAAATTCTGTGGGCTGGCGCTATGTACCTGGCGCTCGGTCTTTTCTTTACTATCGCCGCGCATGCGCAAAGCCCCTTCGCTGCGGAAAGAACGCTGACATTTAATTCCTCGGCATCTCCGCAGGCAGCGCAGCCTCGCACGGACCAGACCAACCCGCCCCGAAACTCCCCAGCACTCACTCTGAAGCGCGCCATCGAATTGGCCCTGCAAAACAGCACCGACATCCAGCTCGCTTCCATCCAATCTCGCCTCGCCGATCGTTCCGCGATGATCACCAAGGCCGAATTTCTTCCCAATCTTTACACTGGCTCGGGAGCCGGTTACACCTATGGCATTCCCGAAACGCCCGGCGGGCGTGCACCCGCGATTTTTAATGTCAGTTACACCCAGCAGGTGATCAACGAGCCGCTGCGCGGCCAGGCCAAAGAACTTCAGGAGCAAGCCCGCTCGCAAAAAATCGCTCTGGAAGATGTCCGCAACAATGTCATCGTGCGCACCGCCATGGCCTACCTGGAGCTCGGGAAAGTTCGCCACTCGCTCGAGCTTCTTCGCGCCGAGCAGGAAAGCGCCGACAAAATTCTCGGCGTCACCCAGGGCCGCGAAGGTGAAGGCTTCGAGTTGCCCGTGGAAGTCACTAAAGCACAGCTCACCAAAGCCCAAGTCGTGCAGCGAATTTTGCAGCTGGAAGGGCGCCAGGACAAGCTGGAAGTTTTTCTGCGCTCGCAGATGGGATACGCGCCCGATCAACCGGTGGAAATCTTGCCCGAAGATCTTCCCGGCCAGGCCGAGCAGGAAGGCGCGAACCTCATCGCCATGGCCATGCAGAATAATACCGGCCTGCAACTCGCCGAATCCGACGTGCGCGCCAAGGAATTTCGCCTCAACGGGGAAAAGCGCGGCTATTTTCCGACGCTCGAGCTCGTCAGCGTTTACAGCGTCCTGGGCAAGTTCAATAATTACGACAAATTTTTCCGCACTTTCCAGCGCAATAATTTCAACGCCGGTATTCAGGTGCAGGTCCCCATTTTCAGCGCGCGCACCAAAGCCAACGTGGGCCTTGCGGAAGTAAATCTCGCCGCCGCGAAAGCCACCCTCAACAACAAAAAAACCGAAGTCAGCGCCGAAGTCCGCCAGAAAACCCGCAGCGTGCGCGAAAAAGATGCCGCCAGGGAAGTAGCTCGCCTCGAACTCCAACTCGCGCAGCAGGATGTCGCGGTCTTCCAATCTCAATTCGCGGAAGGAAAATTAAATCTGCGCGAAGTGGAACGAGCCCGCCTCAGCGAAAACGAACGCTGGATGGCCTACCTCGACGCGAATTTCCAGCGCCAGCAGGCGCAGCTCGAATTGCTCCGCGCCGCCGGCCAGCTCGATAAGGTTTGGCAGTAAGAAAGCATGCCCGCAAAAAAGGCATCCGCCGGCTCGCGGTCGGCCGCAGCTAAAACCGGCACGGCTCCGCAGTTATCGGACAGTCAGCGTCTCGAAATTCAATCCAGCATCACGCAAATCCTCAATCAGGGCTTCGCCAATCTGCCGCAATTCGAAGCCGAGATCCCAGGCCTCGACCGCCTCAGCCACGTCCTCACCGCCACCGCCGAGCGCCTGCAAAATAACTATCCCTATTTTCATCCTCTATATGCCGGGCAAATGTTGAAGCCGCCACACCCGATCGCGCAGCTTGCCTATGCGCTCGCGATGACCATTAATCCCAACAATCACGCCATCGATGGCGGCCGCGCCACCTCCGCGATGGAAAAGGAAGCCGTCGCCCAAATCGCCGCCATGTTTGGCTGGCGAAAATTTCTTGGCCATCTCTGCGGCGGCGGCACCATGGCCAATCTCGAAGCTTTGTGGGTCGCCGGCCAGCTCAAGCCCGGGAAAACAATTTTGGCCAGTGCCCAGGCGCACTACACCCACGCGCGCATCAGCAAACTTTTGCAACTACCGTTCGACTCGATCGAGTGCGATTCACGCGGGCGCATCGATGTGGACGCGCTTCAAGAACGGCTGAAACGCGGGGATGTGGGCACGGTAGTAGTCACTATGGGAACAACGGCGACAGGCTCCGTGGATCCGTTGGATAGAATTCAGCAGTTAAGGTCAAAATACCATTTTCACATTCACGCGGACGCCGCGTACGGCGGATATTTTGTTCTCGCGAAGT
Source organism: Acidobacteriota bacterium (assembly GCA_030774335.1). Classification (GTDB taxonomy): domain Bacteria; phylum Acidobacteriota; class Terriglobia; order Acidiferrales; family UBA7541; genus Acidiferrum. Next base: position 28,075 of record JALYLI010000236.1, read on the forward strand.
ATCTACGTTCGGATACCGCTAACGCACTCGCTGCCATCGGCCAGTCCGATTCCATCGCCATCGATCCCCACAAACATGGACTCCAGCCCTACGGCTGCGGGTGCATCCTTTTCAAGGATCCGGCCGTCGGCCGGTGGTATAAACATAATTCTCCCTACACCTACTTCACTTCCACCGATTTGCATCTCGGCGAAATCAGCCTGGAGTGCTCACGCCCTGGAGCGGCCGCGGCGGCTTTGTGGGCCACGCAACGACTGTTGCCATTGATCAAGGCCGGAGAGTTCGCAAGAGGTTTGGAAAAAGGATTGCACGCCGCGACGCGTCTTTTTTTTCTGCTGATTAGCAAAAAGTCTCGATTCATGGCTGCCTTTCCGCCGGAGTTGGACGTTGTGATTTTTGCCTTGAAGGCGGACAGCGTGAGTCAAGTTTCGGCTCTATCGCGGAAAGTATTTGACGCCGCCGCAAAGCGCGATTTGCACCTGGCCCTCGTTGAATTGCCGCTCGATTTATGGCCTAACGCCCCGCCAAAGATGCTGCGCGATCGTGAAACCATCACCTGTCTGCGCTCCGCATTAATGAAGCCCGAACATGTCGCCTGGGTAGACCGGATTTGGCAGCGCCTGCAGGCCGCCGCAAATGACGTTGAAACGGCAAATCCACAAAATCGGAGCGTGAAAAATTAACATCTCAGCCAGCCACCACCGGCCCCGCATCTCCCACTCGCTGCTGTATTTAACCCCTTACTGCCCGATAGCATCCAATCGCAGAAAGTTTTGAGGCGATTCCGCCAATTCAGTTAAACTGGATGCTAACGTTCTTAGGTCTACGTCTCGACCAGGCTCGCTGGCAGACGCTTCGGGGCTGAAGTTTGTTCGCCGATATCATGACTTGAATCTGAGGGTGCAGAATGCCGGATTTTATGAAGACGTTGCTGTTAAACCCGCCAAGTTTCGAAAACTTTGACGGGGGAGCAAGCTCGCGCTGGCCCGCAACCCGCGAGATCGAGTCCTACTGGTACCCGGTTTGGCTCACCTATCCCGCCGGCATGATTCCCGGCAGCCGTTTGCTCGACGCTTCGCCGCACAAAATCAATTGGCAGCAAACCGTCGACATCTGCAAAGACTACGAATTCCTGATTCTCTTTACCTCCACCGTCGGTTTCGACAGCGACGTCAAGCTCATCCGCAAAATCAAGGAATCCAATCCCAGCATGAAGATTGCTTTCGTCGGCCCGCACGGCCACATCCGGCCCGACGAAACCCTCATGGCCAGCGAAGACATCGACTTTGTCACGCGCGGAGAATTCGATCACTCCGTCGTCGAATACGCGCAAGGCAAGCCCCTCGGCGAAATCATGGGCGTCAGCTACCGCAAAGACGGCCGCGTGGTTCACAACGCGCCGCGCGCGCAATTGCACACCGCGGAACTAGACGCGCTTCCGTTTGCCACCGACATCTACAAGCGCGACCTCGAAATCGAACGCTACAACGTTCCTTTCCTCCTGAATCCTTACGTTTCGTTCTACACCACGCGCGGCTGCCCCGCGCTGTGCACCTTCTGTATGTGGCCGCAAACCATCTCCGGCCATGCCTGGCGTACTCGTTCCACCGAAAACGTCGCCCGCGAAGTAAAGCAGGCCATCGAACATTTTCCGCAGATGAAGGAAATTTTCTTTGACGACGACACCTTTAATATCCGCAAGGATCGCGTGCTGGACCTTTGCACCAAGTTCAAGCCGCTGAAATTTCAGTGGTCCTCCACCGCGCGCGTGCATAGCGATTACGACACGCTGAAAGCCATGGCCGATGCCGGCGCGCGCTTGTTCATCGTGGGATTCGAATCCGGCGATCCGCAAATTCTGAAAAATATCAAGAAGGGCGCCACCGTCGAAATGGCGCGCGCCTTCATGAAGAATTGCCGCAAGGTCGGCATCCGCGTACACGGCGACTTCATCATCGGCCTGCCCGGCGAGACCCGCGAAACCATTCAGAGGACCATCGAGTTTGCCAAGGAGCTGGATCCCGAAACCATTCAGGTTTCGCTGGCCCACGCCATGCCCGGCACCGAGCTTTACGATTCCATGGCCAAGGAAGGCTTCCTCAAAGTGGAAGCGCTGGCCGACATGGGCGGCCACCAGTTGCCGCACATCGAATACCCGCATCTTTCAAAGGCCGAGATGATGTCCGGCGTGAACCAGTTTTACGACGACTATTATTTTCGTCCCAAGGTTGTCTGGCGCATCGTGAAAGAAGCTTTGTGGGACAGCCACGAACGCAAGCGCTTGTACCATGAAGCCACGGAATTTTTGAAGTTGCGCGCGGAGCGCCTCAAATGGGCTCGCGAAGGCGGCGACGGCGAAAAGCCGCTCATGTCCGTGCCGCAGCCGCATTCCATCTCCGGAAACGATTAACCCCCGGGAAATGTCTTACGAGCGAAAGCTCCGTGTGAAGACGCTGGTAATGGTCTTCGTCATGGTGGTGTGCGCCACCGCAGGCGACTCGCTGCTGAAACGCGGCATGACCCACATCGGCCCTGTGAGCTTGACGCACGCCGGGCTGCTTGAAGGCTTCCGCGCCGCCATGACCAGCGGCACCATCTGGCTCGCCATCCTTTTTCTCCTCGGCTTCATGCTCTCCAACATGACCGCGCTCAGTTGGGCGGACTACAGCTACGTCATGCCCGCCGGCGCCATGGGCTACGCCGCCGTCACGCTCGTCGGCGTCTTCGCGTTCGGTGAAACGGTTTCGCCGCGCCGCTGGCTCGGCGTCGCCTTGATCTGCGCGGGCGTATTCCTGGTTGGCCAGACCAGGCCGCAAACCACCGCCGTCATGGAAGCCGCGCGATGATTCACGCCCTCTCGCTTCGCAGCGCCGTCACTCTCGCCATTTTTGTCATATCCGGCTGCCTCGGTGAGCTGGCCGTAACTCACGGCATGAAAAGAGCCGGCGCGCCCGAGCATCTGCGTGTCCCTGACGTCATTCGCTTCCTGGGCCGCGCTTTCTGCACCGGCTGGTTCTGGGTTGGCGTTCCGCTGATGACCCTTTCGTTTTACCTGCTCATGGTCCTGCTCTCGTGGGAGCCTATCAGCCTGGTCATTCCCGCTTCCGCGTTGAGCTACGTCGTCGGCACCCTCGGCGCAAAATATATTTTAAAAGAAGACGTCAACGGCGTGCGCTGGGCTGGCGTGCTGCTCGTTTGCGTCGGTGTGGCCATCGTGGCCGCCGGATAATTTTCGTGACCGCGCGCGCTAAAAATCATCGCCCATGATGCACCTGCCCGCTGCATGGCTCATCGCGCTGCTGGGGATGGCCGCTTTTCCGCTTATTTATTACGCTCTCGCCTGCGTCGCCGCGTGGAGTTTTCAGCGCACCCGGCCCGCTTCAGAGCCTTCCGGTTTCACTCCGCCCGTAAGCATTTTGAAGCCGCTGCACGGCGTGGATTTTGCCTCTTACGAAAATTACGCCAGCTTCTGCCACCAGCACTATCCCGAATACGAAATCCTCTTCGCCGTAAACGAACCAACCGATCCCGCCGCCGCCGTCGTTCAGCGCCTTATCTCCGATTTTCCTCAGCGCGAAATAAAACTCCTCATCGGAGCGGAATATTTCGGCGCTAATCGCAAGGTCAACAGCCTCGCGCGCCTCGCCCGCGAAGCCCGTTACGAAATTCTGGCCCTCAGCGACGGTGACGTGCGCGTCACCCCGCAATATCTGCAAAATGTTGTCGTCCCGCTTGAGAATCCCGCCGTCGGCGCGGTCACTTCCTTCTATCGCGGCATCGCCCAGAAAAATCTTGGCGCGGAATTCGAAGCCATCGGCGCCGCCAGCGGTTTTTTCCCCGGCGTGCTCATGGCTGTCTGGACCGAAGGCGTGAAGTTTGCTCTGGGCGCCTCCATCGCCACCACCAAAACCTGGCTGCAGAAAATTGGCGGCTTTGAAGACATCGCCCCGTTCCTCGCCGACGATTACGAAATCGGCCGTCGTGTCGCCGCCGCGGGCGGACGCGTGGTCCTCTCGCGCGAAATCGTGTGGACCATGTACCCCGCGCAAACCGCGCGCAGCTTCTGGCAGCATCAGTTGCGCTGGGCCCGCACCGTGCGCCTGTGCCGCCCCGCCTCCTACGCCGTGCTTTTATTTACGCAGGGATTGCCGTGGGCCATCCTCGCCGCCATCGTAGCGCCACGCGCGTGGATAGCTCTTGCGTACCTCGCCGCCTACCTCGTTCTGCGCCTCACCATGGCCTGGGTCGTCGGCGTTTCGGTAGTAAAAGACCAGGTCCTGCGCCGCCGTATCTGGTTCGTCCCCCTCTGGGACGCTCTCCACTTCCTCGTCTGGCTCGCCAGCTTCACCTCCAACCACATCGTCTGGGGCAAAGGTGAATACGTCGTCGACCGCGGCCGCATGACCCCTGTCGTATCAGGTAAAACGCGCGCCTTACTAGATGAATGAGCGCGAATATTGACGAGTTGAATACTTAAGCGCCGGCTGTTATTCTTTGAGTGGAATGACTAAGAAACGTTCAAAACTAGACGTCACCGCCGACCGCGCGGCAAAGATTATCCAAGCACACCTTAAAACTCTGACCCCTGCTAAGGCCAGTGCAATGCGATCTGATATTCGTAAACTGGCCGTTAAGTCTTTCCGCTCTGCAAGTCACGAAAAAGTTTCACAATCTCGGCGAAGCGCGGATCTTCGTCCTTTATCCCGTACTTCCTCAAAATCCGCATAAGTTCTCTTTCGTTGTTGCAGGCAAGAATCCACTTCAGATCCCGCCGAAGAGAATTGCGTTCTGCAAAAGTACGTTTGTACTTCTCGGGCATGTTCGTTCCTGATCTACGCAACTAGTCCGTATTTTGCGAGAACTACCCGCCTACGCAGCAAGTCTTACCTTGCTGCTGCATTTAGGTTGTAGATGCTGGCAAAAAAAAGCCTATAAAACTTGCGCCAAGCATACTGGAATATGGAAAGTAATATATAACTAAATACATAACATCCTGAAGGTTCGTAGTAGCTAAAAATCGAAGCCAAAGATCATGGAGCGATAGCGCACGTTTGGATAGCAAGATTGCAACCGTCAAGCGGAGTCACAGCCGCCCTTCAACTTCGGAAGGCGGTTGCTTTGTGTCGTAGCGGTTGCCGCCCACTTCGGTTGACGCCCCCGTGAATCCCGATTAAATTGGTAAGGATGAATCGTGGCTGCCGGGAGAGCCGGATGTGCCGCGGTTCCTTTTTGTTCCCTGCTGGGAGGTCGTCCAATTGGTAGGACTCCAGACTCTGACTCTGGCTATCCTGGTTCGAGTCCAGGCCTCCCAGCCAATATTTCACCCGCGAAAATCAGCACGCCTACACCATCCGCAGGCTGCAACTTGCAAAAATTGATCGCCGCTGCCGTTTTCCAAAAAAGCCCGATGCGATTCGCTCGCAACATTCTTTTTCTGCTGGCCGCCTCGCTCCTCACCGTCCCGTTTTGTTTCGCGCAGCGTGAAGCAGTCCTCAAACAAATCGATCTTCCGCATCCTTATTACTTCCGCGAAATGTATCTGCCCCAACTCACCACTGGACCGAGCGCCGCCGCATGGGCGCCGGACTCCAAATCCCTGATCTACTCGATGGCCGGAGCGCTCTGGCGCCAGAATCTCGGCTCCCCCGAAGCTGATCAGCTCACTTCCGGCGCCGGCTACGATTACCAGCCCGACTGTTCGCCCGACGGCCGCTGGGTGATCTACTCTTCGTACGCCAACGACGCGGTGGAACTCTGGCTGCTCGACCTGCAAGAAAAAAAATCCCGCCAGCTTACCTCCGAAGGCGCCGTAAATCTCGAGCCGCGATTTTCGCCTGACGGCAAGCGCATCGCCTTCGTCTCCACTTCGTACAACAAGCACTTCCACATCTTCACCGCCGATTTTCGCGACGGCCAATTGTCAAACATCCAGCGCCTCACAGGAGAAACCCGCAGCACCCTGCCGCGCTACTACTACAGCGCAATAGATCACGAAATCAGCCCGGCATGGTCACCCGACGGCGCCGAAATTCTCTTCGTCTCCAATCGCAATCACATTTACGGCACCGGCGGCTTCTGGCGCATGAAAGCCCAACCCGGCGCCGACGCCCACGAAATTCATTACGAGGAAACCACCTGGAAGGCCCGCCCGGAATTTTCGCCCGATGGCAAACGCATCGTGTACGCCTCCTATCTCGGCCAGCAGTGGCACCAGCTCTGGCTCATGCCCGCCGAAGGCGGCGACGCTTTCCCAATTTCCTACGGCGATTACGACAACATCAATCCGCGCTGGTCGCCTGACGGCAAAAAAATCGCCTTCATTTCCAATCGCGGCGGCAACACCTCGCTCTGGACGCAGGAAATTCCCGGCGCCACGCAAACGCAAATCGCCGCCACCAAAAGAAATTATCTGTCGCTCTCCGGCACGCTCACCATCCGCGTCCTCGATGAAAATGGCCACTCAACTCCCGCGCGAATCTTTGTCACTGGAACAGACCGTCGCGCCTACGCGCCCGACGATGCCTGGATGCATGCTGACGATAGTTTCGTTCGCGCCGAGCGCCCCTTCGAAGCCCATTACTTTCACACCACCGGCGTCTCGCGTCTCACGCTGCCCGCGCAAGCCGTCACCGTAGAAGTGATGAAAGGTTTCGAATACGCCTTCGAACGCCAGGCCGCCAATATTTCCGCTGGCCAGCACGCGGAACTAACTATTCGTCTCCATCCGCTAAAAATTCCTGAGGCCGCCGCCACCCGCTGGCTCAGCGGAGACGTGCACGTGCACATGAACTACGGCGGCTCTTATCGCAACACTCCCGCGCACCTCGTCGCGCAAGCCTCAGCCGAAAATCTTTCCGTCGTCGAAGACCTGATCGTCAACAAAGAGCGCCGCGTCCCCGACATCGCCTATTTCACCGCCCAGCCCGATCCCGCCTCCACGCCGTCCACTCTGTTGCTGCACAGCCAGGAATTTCACACCAGCTACTGGGGCCATCTCGGACTCCTGAATCTCACCGGCAATATTATTTTGCCCGGCTACGCCGGCTATCCGAACACCGCGGCCGCCAGCCTTTTTCCCGCTAACGGCAACGTCGCCGACATGGCCCACGCGCAGCACGCTCTCGTCGGCTACGTGCATCCTTACGAAACCGTCCCCGATCCCGCCAAGGATTCCTCGCTCAATCACGCGCTGCCAGTTGATCTCGCCCTCGGTAAAGTGGATTACATCGAAATCCTCGGCTTCGCCGACCACAAATCCACCGCGGAAGTCTGGTACCGCCTGCTCAATTGCGGTTTCCATCTGCCCGCCGCCGCGGGCACCGACGCCATGGCCAACTATTCTTCCCTGCGAGGTCCGGTAGGCCTGAATCGCGTTTACGCCCGCGTGCCGGTGCGGCAGCTAAAATCACCGCTGCAGATTGCTCCGTGGCTAAGCGCGCTAAAACAAGGAAAAACCTTCGCCACCAACGGTCCACTCCTGGAGTTCACTCTCAACGGAAAAGAAATTGGGGACACGCTGCAACTCCCCTCCGGCAATCACAACATCAACCTAACCGCGTGGCTGCGCTCGATCGTGCCCATCGATCATCTCGAATTAGTTTGCAATGGCAAGCTCGCGCGCCAATTCAAAATAAATCCCGGCGGCCAAAGCGCCGACATCCACGACACCATTTCGATATCGCAATCAGGCTGGTGCGTCCTCCGTGCCACCAGCGATAAACCCGATTATCCGATCCTCGACATGTATCCCTACGCCACCACCAGCCCCATCTATATAGAGGTCGCAGGCTCGACGCCCACTCGAAGGGAAGAAGTCGCGTATTTCGAAGCCTGGATCGATCGTATGTCCGAAGCGCTCAAATCCAATCACGATTGGAACAATCAGGCCGAAAAGTCCGGCGTACTGGAAAAACTGGCGGCCGCTCGTAGCGTTTACGAGCATTTGCGGGTACAATAACTCCTCGTCCCCAGCACCAAAAAAAAACATGCTGGCCACTCGGTCAGGTAATCAGTCGGATACAGCGTAAGACCTGCTGCCGCACGTGGCGTTCCGGTCTTTACATTTAATAGCAGTCGGTTTTATTATTACGGTCCCGCGTACCTGCTACCCCAACCAGCAGCCAACGCAAATGTTAAATTCCTCAAAGAGGAATCCTGCATATATTTCGCCTACTGGGGGCAATGATAAATGGTTTTTCGCAATTTTGGACGTCGTGGGAGAATTTCATCCATCGCCACAATTTTTGTTGCCGCGCTCGCGGCATGGGGCTGCGCTTCAGTGCAATCCAATTCGCAGAGTCCTCAGAAGCAAACGGTTACGGTGTCCATCGACCCACCAACCGCCTCTATCAAAACTTCCACCACGCAAAAATTTACCGTCACCGTAGCTAATACGGCCAACACCGCCGTCACCTGGCACGTGAATGGTGTTGCCGGTGGTGACGCGATTCACGGCATCATTGACGCTACCGGCAGGTACACGGCCCCCGCAGTGGTGCCATCACCCGCCACCGTCACCGTCGCCGCCGTGGCGGTAGTCAATCCCGCCGTCTCGGATGTGGCCCAGGTGACCATCAGCGCCAGCGCGCCTGCTATACCGGTGACTTTGTCGCCCACAACCGTTTCCGTGCAGACCGGCAAAACTCAAAACATTACCGCCACCGTGCAGAACGACGACAATAAGGGCGTCACCTGGACGCTGACCGGCGCGGGATGCACCGCCACGGCATGTGGCACGCTCTCAGCCAACTCCAGCGCATCAGGCGCGGCTATCACGTACACCGCTCCAGCGAAGGTGCCCACGCCAGCCGCGGTCACGCTCACCGCCACGTCGGTTGCGGACCCTGGCAAAACTGCGGCGGGAACAATCACCGTCACAGCGTCAACGCCCGCCGTGGCAATCGCCGTAACTGTCAGTCCCACTTCCGCGACCGTGCAGACAGGTGGTACTCACAGCATCAGCGCCACGGTGCAGAACGACGGTCAAAATAAAGGCGTGACCTGGAGCCTCAGCGGCTCCGGCTGCTCGGGCTCCGCGTGCGGAACGTTGTCGGCCACTTCGAGCGCGTCGGGCTCGTCCATAACCTACAAGGCGCCGGGAACAGCACCGAGTCCAGCAACCGTCACCCTTACGGCCAAGTCCGTGACGGACACCAGCAAAACTGCGGCAGCCACCATCACCATTACCGCGGCACCTACCGTTGTGTCGGTCACCGTCAATCCCACCTCCGCAACCGTGCAGACAGGTGGTACTCGCAGCATCAGCGCCACGGTGCAGAACGACGGTCAAAATAAAGGCGTGACCTGGAGCCTCAGCGGCTCCGGCTGCTCCGGTTCCGCGTGCGGAACATTGTCGGCCACTTCGAGCGCGTCGGGCTCGTCCATAACCTACAAGGCGCCGGGAACAGTACCGAGTCCAGCAACCGTCACCCTTACGGCCAAGTCCGTGACCGACACGTCCAAGAGCGCGTCGGCTACTTTCACGATCGTCGCGGTATCCTCGGGATCCGTCACCGTAAGTGTCAGCCCCAAGCGCGCGGGCCTCACCACCGGCCAAAAACAGACGTTCACCGCCTCCGTCAGCGGCAGTTCCACCACCTCCGTCACTTGGGAAGTGGACACCGTGCCCGGAGGGAATTCTTCCACTGGAACGATCGGCTCGGATGGCGTGTATTCGCCGCCATCTTCTCCCGGCACGCATACCGTCGGCGCGCGCAGCGTCGCGGACTCGACGGTATCCGCGTCCGCTACTGTCTCGGTCACGGATCTCGGCGGGGTCTACACCTATCACAACAATCTCAACCGGGACGGGGTCAACAGCAAAGAATATGCCTTGAACACTTCCAATGTGAAATCGTCCACCTTCGGCAAGCGTTTCGCTTGTTCCATTGACGCCGCCGCGTACGCGCAACCTCTGTGGGTCGCCAACGTCTCCATCGGCGGCGGAACACACAACGTGCTGATCGCGGCTACCCAGCATGACACGGTGTATGCCTTCGACGCCGACGCTTCGCCCTGCCACACCTATTGGTCCCGGAGCCTGCTCGCCAGCGGCGAAACTTGGGCCACCGCGGGCGATGTAGGCACCGACGATATCACTCCCGACATCGGCATCGTCGGTACGCCGGTAATCGATTCATCGACCAAAACGATTTATGTCGTCTCCAAATCGAAGAACGGTGGAACTTTCCATCAACGGCTCCACGCCCTAAGTTTGGTCGATGGCTCGGAAAAGTTCTCCGGCCCGCAGGAAATCAACTTCACCTCCGGCGGTCACACTTTCAATCCCTTGCGCCAGAATGAACGCTGCGGCCTGGCGCTCGTGAATGGCGTGGTGTACATCGCGTATGCCTCGCACGGAGACCAGCCGACATATTACGGGTGGGTGGTGGGCTACAACGCCTCATCGCTCGCGCAAGCCAGCGTCTTTAACGACAATCCCAATTCCGCTTTCGGCGGCATCTGGATGTCCGGCGGCGCTCCCGCGGCGGATTCGAGTAACAACCTTTACGTCATCACCGGAAACGGAAATTTCGATGGCAATACTGAATTCGGCGACAGCTTTTTGAAATTGTCCACCGGCAGTGGCGTCCATGTCTCCAGCTTCTTCACTCCCAGCAATGAGTCCAGCCTGAATGGCAGCGATGCCGACCTCGGCGCTGGCGGCGCGGCGATTCTTGTGGATCAGAATTCCAGTCCAGTGCCGCACCTGGTCATCGGTGGCGGAAAAGAAGGAAAGCTGTACCTGCTGAATCGCGACAGCCTGGGCGGAAAAAACAGTACGGATAGCGGTGCGGTACAAACCTTCAACGTCGGTAACGGAATTTTCGCCACGCCGGCTTTTTGGCAAAATACCCTTTACCTCGGCTTAGCTTTTGACCATGTCAAGGCCCTCGCATTCGATGTTCCGTCCGGAAAATTCAATACTGCTCCAACGTCACAATCACCGGGCTCCTTCGGATTCCCCGGCTCCACTCCCTCGGTTTCGTCGCAGGGCTCATCGAACGGCATCGTCTGGGCCATTCAAAAAGGTGGCGGCGCCGCAATACTGCACGCTTACGACGCCACCAATCTCGCCACGGAACTGTGGAACAGCAGTAACAATTCGGCGGATCAGGCCGGCGGAGCCGTGAAGTTTAACGTGCCCACTATCGCTAACGGGAAAGTCTACGTTGGAACTTCCCGCGAAATCAGCGTCTACGGCCTGTCACCCAACTAGAGTCTTCGACCTGGGGTCCCCGTCCTCGGTTTTTGAGGGTTTACCCGCCGTGGCGGGCCGGGATTGTAAGATGGCGCATCAAACAATTACTGGTTGAAGTGCGATGCCTCCGCTCTTTTAACCAATCCAACCGACTCCTACGCCACCGCTGCTCGCGCGGCTGGCCGTACTTCTGTAGCAGTTCCAAACGGTAACTCGGCCTTCGGCTGGGCTTCCTGCTTGGCCTCGCTCTTCGCAAAGAGTTTCGCCGTGAGCAACATAGCGGCAAAGGTTGCGGTTAACAGCGCAACTTGCCTCCACCCGCTGAGCATCGACGCATTGCCCATCAGTGTGATTCCCGCGAAACAAAACAGCAGGTGCACGCAGAACACTTGCAGCGAGCATTGCCCCATCATCACCAGTGGACGAATCGCCAGGGGCTTCAATATCGACTGCGCGAAAATTAAAAGCGTGGCCCCCGCCGCGAAATTCAGCAGGCGGAGTGGTCCCAGGTGCCATTTGTCGAACAGAAATTCCGCCAGGCCCAGTTGCAAGCCGCGAGAGATTTCATGACGCAAAACAAAACCCACGCAAACGATCAGCGCGGCAGGGATGACCACCCGCCTCGCCCACGCTTCCACACGCAGATTGCCTTTGCCCCAGCGCACTCCGAACCAGATGCCGGCAATCCACAGAAACTGCCACGCCCACAAATCAAAAGAACCCATTTCGTTCAGGGGAATCCGTGTGGGAATAAAGCGCATCATGAAATTGTGTTCCGCGCTGCGAAACCCGAATTGCGCGAACAACCACACCACGAAAGCCGCCTGTAGAATCGGCTTCCACCCCACCTTTCGTGCCAGCAGCAACGCCACGGACGTGAACGCCAGAAAAATAATGTACATCGGCAAAATATCCAGCAGCGGCGGACGATAAATCAGCAGAAATGCTTCGGTGATGGCTCGCTTGGTTCCCGCAATGAAATAAAAATCCAGCAGGTTGTGCAGCCCCGGGCGATGGCCACGCGAGGCGATGGGCACGGCGACTAGGAATACGAACGCCAGAAGCAGCGCGTGGTAACCATACAGGCGCACCGTGCGCAGCCACAGCTTTAAGGTCATGGCCCGGTAGCCGTCGTGTTCGGCCATGCGTGAGTAAATCCTGCCGGTGAACAGCGCGGAAAGAAAAATAAAGCCTTCCGCCGCCGATATGAATCCAAAAGGCTGGTTGACGTACGTGCTAGCCACCGTTGGAAGGTGCGTCACGGTAATCCACACCAGCATCAACCCGCGTATCGCATCCAGTTCCAGCCGGCGTCCCATAGTCTCGAATCTTAGATACTCACGCCCAGCCCAGGGTTTCGAAGTATCTTCAAAATAATCACTCGAAACTGCCAACACACTGGAGGACCTGCCTGGGAGGGTGTCCCACCCTCGGCTTTTTGGAGGGTGGGGTTCGTAAGGTGGAAACATCCAGGATTTATCCGCGAAGCAGGTTGCCATCCCCGCCTCGAATCGATCGTACCAAGTGAACCCGTACTCATTCGTGCTACAGTGCAAAGTTTGGAGGTGTCTTGTCCGTTCGGCGGCAACTGTTTGCGTTTCTATTTCTCTGTTTGGCCCTGGCAGTGCCGGCGCGCTCCAGAAATCACGAAACCGGCTTTCTCGACCGCACCATCAAGCTGCAAGGTGAAACCTATAAGTACCAGGTCTTCATCCCCGACAATTGGTCGCCTAAACAAAAATGGCCCATCATCCTCTCCCTGCACGGCGCTGGTGAACGCGCCGATGACGGCCTGCAACAAACCGATGTGGGCATCGGCACCGAGATTCGCGTGGATCGCACCCGCATTCCCGCCATCGTGGTCATGCCGCAATGCCGAAAAAATCTCTGGTGGATTCAAGCCCCCATGCAGGATCTGGCCATCGCCACGCTGGAAGCCGCCACCAAGGAATTTCACGCCGACCCGCAGCGCACCTATCTCACCGGAATCTCCATGGGCGGTTACGGTACGTGGCGCCTGGCTGAAAAGTACCCCGGTCGGTTCGCCGCTCTCGTGGTGATTTGCGGCGGCCTTCGCCCTCCTCCCGCCACCCTCAAGGCTCACCCAGAGCTCGTCAAGTTGACTCCCGCCGACAACCTCAAAAGTTATTCCGAGGCCGCTGCAAAAATCGGTAAAGTCCCGGTGTGGATTTTTCACGGTAGCGACGACGAAATTGTTCCCGTCGTCGAATCGCAGCGCATGCAGGCCGCCATGAAGCAGATCGGCGCCGAAGTTCACTACACCGAATATCCCGGCGTCAAACACGTCTCCTGGTACAAAGCCTACGACGACTCCAAACTTTTCCCCTGGCTCTTCTCCAAGACTCTCCCGATAAAATCAAGATAGCCGGCTATCAGGCCTCAAGTGCCACTGGTTTTGTAGCCCGTTTGACGGGCCAGTCCACTTCCACCACCGGTCCGACGATAAAAAGCCATGACCCCGCACCCACCAGCGCCACAATAAAAACAATCACAAACGCCCAAGAAAAGTGGCTCGTCCGATCCAACACTAGTCCGGTGAGCGCCGGTGCCACCACTCCCGCGAAGTTCCCCGCAAAATTCTGCAGCGCCGTCCAGCGCCCAGCGGCATATGGCCCCGCCAGCGTCTGCGTCAGCGCCCAGATATTCGACGAACTGATATGTTGAAAGCCGATCCCCAGCATGAGCAGGACTACACTCCACACCGGCGCGCTGATTGCCGACAAAAGTAGAAGACCACCTGCAAACGCCAGTCCGCCCGAAACAAACGTTTTTCGTACTCGCGTCGCTGTCGCGCCCGAGCGGATCAATCTGTCCGACCACCAGCCGCCCAGCAGCGCGCAGCACGCTCCTCCGATGTACGCCGCTCCTCCAATCTTGGCCATGGAGTACATCGAAAAATTCCTCTCCCGCATCAGGTAAAACGGCAGCCACGTCAGCATGAAATAGCTCAGGTAGTTGTACCCGAACATCCCCATGCACGTGCCCCACGCCGCTCTCTGTCGCAGCAGCGCACCAAAGCTGGGAGCTTCAGTTTTCTTCGTGTGGATAGCGGTCGCCGGATCCGGCATCCATTTAATCCATGGCCCCAGCCAGCACAGGCTCATGACTCCCAGTGCCACAAAAAATGCTCGCCACCCGAATTTGAAGATCAGCAAGCCTCCAGCCAGAATGCTCAAACCTGGCCCCAGCGCCAGTCCCGCAGAAATAATCGAGTTCGCCACGCCTCGATGTTCCTCGCGATAATGGAGCGAAATAATTTTTGAATACGACGGGTACACCACCGATTCCCCAACGCCCAGTAGCATGCGCAAGGCTAGCAACAGAAAAAATCCATGAGCGAAGCCCGTTCCGAGCGTGGCCGCCGACCACAGGAAAAATCCGCCCGCGAAAAACCAGTTCACGTTGACGCGATCGACCAGCCATCCCGCTGCCAGTTGCAGGCTTACATAGCTCCAGAAAAACGACGACAGCAGCACGCCCAACTGCGACGCTGAAAGTCCCAGCTCGTCTTTAAGGATCGGCGCGGCAATGGAAAGGTTGGCGCGGTCCACGTAACTGATGAATGCCGAAAGCCCCAGCAAAACGAGCACCAGCCAGAGCGGTCCGGGAATGCGATTCCCGCGTTTTTTTTCTGCGAGCATCAGCGTGGCGGCGATTCTCTCTTGCGTGGGCGCCGCTGGCAATGCAATTCATGGCGCTGTCCCGCAATTTCATTGCGTCTCGCATCGGCCGCAAAAGTGTGGCTTAATTGGTCCGCGATCCTGACAGCGCGGAGTAGATTCGAATGCGTTCGCTGGAGTCTCCGCACGTTGTGAATATTAGTGATTTGCGGCGCATCGCCAAAAAGCGCCTTCCCGCTGTGGTTTTCGATTATCTCGATGGCGGCGCTGAAGGCGAAGTCACGCTGCGCGAGAATTGCCGCGTCTTCGACGATGTGACCTTCCGCCCGCGGCACGCCGTCGCGTTTGCCGATTGCGATTTAAGTACCCGCGTCCTTGGCCATGAAATTTCACTCCCGGCCCTGCTGGCGCCGGTTGGTTACAGTCGCCTCATGCATCCCGGCGGGGAAGTGGCCGCCGCGAGCGCCGCCGGCAAAGCCGGCACCGGCTACACGCTCTCCACCATTTCAGGGCACAAACTCGAAAACGTGCGCGCCGCCACCACCGGTCCCGTTTGGTATCAGCTTTACTTAATCGGCGGCCGCGGCGCCGCGGAAGGCTCGATAGATCGCGCGCGCCGCGCCGGATTTTCTGCGCTGGTCATAACCATTGACACCCCCGTTAGCGGCATCCGCGAACGTGATCCTCGCAACGGCATGGTCCAATTATTAAATCCCGGGCTCTTCCCAAAAATTCCTTACGCCGAGCAATTTATTACCCATCCCGGCTGGCTGTGCGCCTTTCTGCGCGACGGAGGAGTTCCGCCCCTTCACAATGTCGTTCTGCCGGGAAAGGCTCCCATGCCGCTCACCGATATTGCCAAGGCGCTCGCCGCTTCAACCGTGACGTGGCATGACCTGAAGTGGATCCGCGAACTCTGGAGTGGTCCAATTATCGTGAAAGGCGTGCTCACCGGCGATGATGGCAGGCGTGCCATGGACGAAGGCGCCGCCGCCATCGTGGTCTCCAATCATGGCGGGCGCCAGCTCGATTGTGTCTCTTCCACGCTGCGCGCGCTGCCTGAAGTGGTCGCCGCCGTCAACGGTCGCACCGAAGTAATGATGGACGGCGGTATCCGCCGCGGCAGCGACATCGTGAAAGCCCTATGTCTCGGCGCGCGTGCCGTCCTCTGTGGCCGCGCCTATGCCTACGGCCTGGCCGCTGCCGGCGAGCCCGGAGTCGTGCGCGCTATCGAAATTCTCCGCGAAGACGTGAAACGCACTCTAGTTTTATTGGGATGCCCCAGCGTCGCCGCGCTTGATTCTTCCTACGTGCGCATACCCAAAGACTGGGCAGTGAATTAGTCCAGCGTTTCTTCGCCGTCACCACGCCGCATTAATGCACAAACGTCAAGCCGCTGGGTATGAATTGCGGAAATACGTAAGCATAAAGCATCACGATCACGCCGATCACCGCCGCCAACGCCACCGAGTGCCAGAAAACAAATCGAAAGATCGAGCCCTCGTTGCCCACTTGATTTGTAGCGGCGGTGGCGATGCAAATCGACTGCGCATCAATCATTTTTCCCATTACGCCGCCGGCACTGTTCGTCGCGCACATCAAAATAGGACTCAGATTCAATTGCTGCGCCGTGATCTTTTGCAGCCCGCCGAATAACGCGTTAGACGCCGTATCGCTCCCGGTAAGCGCCACGCCCAGCCACCCGATAAAAGCTCCAAAAAATGGAAAGAACCATCCCGTTCGCGTGAACGCCAGCCCCAGCACCGCGTCCATCCCTGAATATCGCGTGACATATCCCAGCCCCAACATGCAGCCCATGGCTATCACCGCGAACCGCAAGCGATACAACGTGCGCACAAAAATCTGGAATATTTGTCCGGGTTTTAATCCCAGGAATAATCCCGCCAGCAACGCCGCCAGGAAGCAACCCGTCCCCGTCGCGGACAGCCAGTTAAAATCAAACTTGGCGTTTTCCGCGGTTGGCTTGCTCACCACCGGCGGCGCGCGAAAAACCGCCTGGTGCAGATACGGCACCGCCCACCCGTTGGTCTTGAAGGCTGGCGTGGTGGCTTTGCCCATCGCCGTTTTGATCGTTGGCAATCCCCACAACAAAACAAATAGCGACAGCAATGCAAACGGCATCCACGCTTTTGCCAGTTGCCCCGGCGTGTGTACTACCGCCGTCTCGCCGCGTTTTAATTTAGCCGCATCCTCGCCGCGCTCATCTTCAAACCGCCAGATATGTTTCGGCTGCCAAACGCGCAAAAATAACAATGTCGCAATTATGGAAGCACAGCCCGCGGCGATGTCTACCAGGTTGCTGTCCACGTGGTTAGACCAGAAATATTGCACGCCCGCAAACGACAATCCCACCACCAGGATCGCCGGCAGCACCTCAAAAGTTTCCGCCCAGCTGACAAAAGTCCGTATCAGCCAGAACGGCACGATAATCGCGGTCCACGGCAGAATCCGTCCCACCATCGCGCTCAGGTCCGACTCCGGAAGGGCCGTCACCGCTGCCAAAGTATGTATCGGCGTTCCAATCGAGCCCCACGCCACCGGCGCCGTATTCGCGATCAGATTCAGCACTGCCGCCTGAAACGGTTTGAATCCCAAGCCGATCATGAACGCTCCCGCAATCGCCACCGGAGCGCCAAATCCCGCCGCGCCTTCCAAAAAAGCGCCAAAAGAAAACGCCACCAGCAAAACCTGCAATCTTCGGTCCGGCGTAATCGCCGCTATTGACAGCTTCATGATTTCAAATTGTCCGGTGTCCACGGAAATGTCATAGAGAAACACCGCCGCGATCACGATCCAGATAATTTTCAGAAATCCGAACGCCCCTCCGTAAAGAAAGCTGGTCACCGCTAGCCGCGCGGGCATGCCAAACACAAGAATCGCAATCACCATTGAGGCGATGGCCCCGGCAATCGCGCACAAGTGCGGCCGCACCTTGAAACCTGCCAGCAGAATCAGCAGCACTAGAATTGGAATTGCCGCTATGAGGGTGGACAGCCACCAGTGACCCGCGGGGTTGTAATTCTGCGTCCAGGTCACGGGGGCTCCCTTGAAAAGAAGCGCGGCGATGATGGAAAGCGGAGCAACGCAGGCGGAAACTCGCTTACATCGGCCCGAGTACGCTTGTGAATTATCCCGGGCGCTTTATGTTGTCAAGGAAGATTTTCTGAAACTAGCTAAGCTTGCGAATCTGGAACCGCATACTCGCGCTCCGTGACGTGTTCCAGCCACACCACCTCAGCGCCATTCTGGTCGGCTTCCTGTATGGCCAGGTGCACCATCGTGTGCCCGGCGTCCGCTCCGTGCCAATGCCGCTCACCGGCCTCGATCCACACCGAATCACCCGGACCAATCTTCCTGGGTGCTTGCCCCTCCAGTTGCACGCGCCCTACTCCAGTCAGCACATGCAAAGCCTGACCCATCGGATGCGTATGCCACGCCGTGCGTGCTCCCGGCTCGAACGACACGCGATTCACCTTGAATCTCGACGGCGCCGCCCCCGCCACAACTTCATCAATCCACACTGTCCCGGTGAACCACGCCTCCGGTCCCCTGCGGCATCCGCGCATCTCGTTCGTAAGTATTTTCATTTTGTATTCCTGTCCCGGCTCGCGAAGCTTTGAAACTTACGATAGTCTGCCCGGCGTGAACAGCGCCGTCATTTCCATTACGTCGCGGTAATAATCTTTCTGCTTCAATTGCCCCGCGGCCTCTTCATCCAGTATCGCTGTCGCGTCCGGGTGCAGTTGCAGCGCCGACGCCGTCACCGACGCGGTAATTGGTCCCTCGATCGCATTCGCCACCGCTGTTGCTTTTGCAGCGCCGGTCGCCAGCATCAGCACCCGCCGCGTTGCCAGGATGCTCCCTATACCCATCGTAATCGCGCAACGCGGCGCCGTTTCGCCTGCGCCAAAATATTTCCGATTGTCCTCTACCGTCGCCTTGCCCAAAACCTTCAATCTTGTGCGCGAAGCAAAGCTCGAAGTCGGCTCGTTAAATCCAATGTGTCCGTTGCGGCCAATCCCCAGTATTTGCAGATCGATGCCGCCCGCCCGCTCAATTTCCTCTTCATACGACGCGCAGTATTTTTCGTAGTCGCCCGTAATCGTTCCATCCGGTATGTGCACGTTGCGCGGATTCACATTCACATGCGCAAAAAAATTCTCCAGCATGAAGTGATGAAAACTGTGCGGGTGCTCCGGGGCAATCCCCAGGTATTCATCCAGATTAAACGTAATCACCCGCGAGAAATCCAGCGCCTCTTCGCAATGCATGCGCACCAGTTCGCGATAAACGCCCAACATGGTGCTGCCGGTAGCCAGCCCCAGCCGCAGCGCGGGATTCTGCCGCACCGCATTAGCCACGATGCGCGCGGCCTCGCGGCTCAATTCTTCATAATTTGTTTTCAGCACTACCAGCATTGCTCGACCACCGCCTCCAGTTTCAGCATCGCCGCTATCCTGCCCGCCGGCAATCTCATCGCATCGTCGCGCTTGCCATTTGGGCTTTTCTGAGCCATTCTCTGCTTCGCAGCCCGGATAGACTACAACATCTCGGCCCCGGTGGCGCGTCCGTCACTAAAACGATTTAAAACACGCGAATCGTCCGTTCATTGCCTGTCTCCAGGGAGAGTAAGAAACCCAAGATGGCACTCACCGCTACCGATTGGATTGTAATCGCGGTTTACCTGCTGCTGAATCTCCTTATCAGTTTGTATTACCGCCGCCGCTCTTCCGGCAGCACCGAGGAATTTTTCGTCTCCGGCCGCAATGTTTCCTGGTGGCTGGCCGGCACTTCCATGGTCGCCACCACCTTCGCCGCCGACACGCCTCTCCTCGTCGCCGGCCTCGTGGCCAAAAACGGCATCTCCGGCAACTGGCTGTGGTGGTCACAGTGTCTCTGCGGCATGATGACGGTTTTTTTCTTTGCGCGCTATTGGCGCCGCGCCGAAATTCTCACCGACGTCGAATTTGTCGAGCTCCGCTACGAAGGCAAGCCCGCCGCGTTTCTCCGCGGCTTTCGCGCCATCTATCTCGGCGCGCTGATGAACTGCCTCATCCTCGGCTGGGTCATCAAGGCCATGATCAGCATCACCACCGTTTTGCTGGGCGACGCCATCGCCGCCGGCCGCGTCTTCCAGATCGCCGTCGGCGGTCACGTGCTTCTGCACTACACGCTGGGCTCCCCCGAACACACCGCCCTCCTCATCTGCGTCCTCATCCTCGTTCCCTTCACCGGCATCTACACTTTCATCGGCGGACTCTGGGGCGTCCTCGTCACCGACCTTTTCCAGTTCATCCTCAAGATGACCATGATCGTGGTCCTCGCCTGGATCGCCGTCGCCAAACTCGGCGGCATGACCATGCTCAAAATTCAGCTCTCTCATGTGGACAGCATGGTGAAGCAATCCGGCCAATCCACCGGCTCGATCCTGTCGTTTTTCCCGTCGTTCCATCTTGGCTGGACCACCGACGCGCTCTGGACCTTGCCGGTCATAACCTTCTGCCTGTATCTCGCGGTGCAGTGGTGGGCCAGTTGGTATCCCGGAGCCGAACCCGGCGGCGGCGGTTACGTCGCCCAGCGCATGTTCAGCGCCAAGGACGAAAAAAATTCTCTCGGCGCCACGTTGTGGTTCAACATCGCGCATTACGCCATGCGTTCCTGGCCGTGGATTCTAACCGGCCTCGTCGCCGTCGCCGTTTATTCTCCGCACGGCGGCCTGCGCCCCAGCCTCGAATTCGCCGCTGAACCGGAAAAAGGCTACGTCATGGTCCTGCGCGATTTTCTCCCGCCGGCGTTGCGTGGACTGATGATCGCCGCCTTTCTCGCCGCCTTCATGTCCACCGTCGGCACGCAACTGAATTGGGGCACTTCCTACCTCATCAACGATTTGTACCGCCGCTTCATCGTGCGCAAAGCCACCGACAAGCATTACGTCTTCGTCAGCAAAATGTTTATCGTGTTGCTGGTCATCCTCAGCGGATACGCCGCCGCCAACATCAATTCCATTCAGTCCGCGTGGCAATTGCTCCTCGGTATGGGCGCCGGCACCGGCAGCGTCTTGCTCCTGCGCTGGTATTGGTGGCGAATCAATGCCTGGAGCGAAATCTCCGCCATCATTGCCGCCTTCGTCGTTTCCATTTCGCTGCAGCGCGTGCATTTCACGGGCAACGACTCCGTGGTCTTCGCCAAAGCCGCGCTCATCACTACCATCTCCACCACCGTCGTGTGGCTGGTCACCACTCTTATCACCAAGCCTGAATCCGACGAGCGCCTCGTAAAGTTTTATCGCCGGGTGCAGCCCACCGTCCACGGCTGGAAGCGCATCGCCGCGCTCGCGCCCGAAATTGCCCCGGTCCGCGATCTCGGCGCCAACACCTTCGACTGGATCATGGGTTGCACGCTGGTCTACTGCGCGATGTTCGCCATCGGCAGCCTCGTGTTACAAGAATGGCTGCAAGGCGTCGTGCTCTTCGTCGGCGCCGCCGCCTCCGGCTACTTCATCTACTGGAGCCTCTCCCGCCGCGGCTGGAAATCCTTCTCCGTCGCCACCGACCCCATCGTCACGCCAAAGCCAGGCATCGTCCCCGGCACTGACTAAAGGAATATCAACCCAGTTGGAGAAGAATTAGGCGCTCAAACGGGGTACCGCATCGTTTGTGATAGCAAAATTGGAGGAATCCAGTCGGCCACCCGCTTGGGGCCGCATCCACCCGTCAGTGCAGCTTCTTGAGCTTCGTCAAGGTTTGCTCAGCGTTTTTCCTGATGGCCGGGTCGGTGGACTTGTCGCGCATCTCGGTGACATAACGGATGGCAGTGGCCAAGCTGATGGTCCCGACCTGAGAACTCTCAATTCTCCACTGTGGTGCGCGGTGGCTTCTTTGAGTTCCCGTCCATCGGGTTCAACCTCCCAGTGTTTTTCGGCAAGAACTAGGCTGTAATCGGCGGTAGCTCCCTCTTTTATTATTCCCCCACCTGGCGCGCCCTTGAGTGCCGGTTCAAAGCGTAGCGTGGAGTCCAACGATCCGTAAAAACGGGGAAAATAAAGATACAATTTGGCGCTGTCCTGCTTTATGGCCGTCTCGTGTACCTCAAAATCCTCTGACACAATGCTAACGGTATCCGGCGGAGCTACGCTGGGTCGGACCAGGAAGTGGTCTGTCTTACGGCAGCCGTCGCGAGTCAGCCGCGTTCCTGCCAATTCCATTTTGATGAACTCCTGTAAAACTTCCTTCGCTGGCTTTGTTGTTGTCTGTTCCGCTCCGGACTGGCCGTAGAAAACAGCAACGAGTCCAAGCGCAGCCGCAAAGATGAAGCTCAGTCTCATATCTGTTCCTCTCACAGCTGCCCTTCCTCTTCTCATCTCAGAACCCCCTGTATTCCTCTTTCCCTCCCACCACCGTCCACACCACCTTCACATCCTTTATCTTGTCCGGCTCCATCGTGAACATATCTCCAGACAGCAGCACCAGGTCCGCGTACTTACCCGGCACCAGCGAGCCGCGGTTTCCTTCCACGAAATTTGTCCACGCCCCATTGATGGTGTAGCCTTTCACCGCCGTTTCAATGTCTATAGTCTGCTCCGGTATCCACCCGCCGTCCGGCTTTCCGTCCAAGCCCTTGCGCGTCAGCGCGGTGTAAATCCCGATTTCCGGCTCCATCTCCGCAACGTTCCAGTCGCTTGCGAACGCCAGAGTTGCTCCCGCATCCCGCAGACTTCGAAACGCCCACGCGTACTTCCATCGCCCCGGCCCCACCGCCTTGGCCCACTGCCCGGTAATGTCCGGAGCGCAATGACGCGGCTGCATGCACGCCGTCACGCCCAGCGCCTTAAACCGCGGAATATCCTGCTCCGACAAACATTCATCGTGCACAATCTCATGCCGCGAATCGCGCGCACCGTTAACCTTGCGCGCGTATTCATACGCATCCAGCGCCGTGCGGATCCCGCGATCCCCGGTGGCGTGCGTGAAAATCTGAAATCCGCGCTTATCCAGTTTGGCCACCACGTCGTTAAATTCCTGCACCGGATAGTCCAGCGTGCCACGCGTGTCCGGTCGGTCCGCGTAGGGCTCCAGCATTGCCGCGGTGTGCGGTTCGATTACATCGTCTATGTACAACTTCACCGCTGCCACGCGAAACATGTCGTCGTTGTATTGCTTACGCATTTCCGCGAACTGCTCAATCACCGCGTCGCTGCTGCCCCGGCGGTGAAACAGTGCCACCTGCAATCGTTGTGGCAGTCGCCCTTCTTTCTCCAGTTGGGCATACAGCGGAACCACCTCCGGATACGTTTGCGGATCAATCACTGTCGTGATTCCTGCGCGTGCCGCCCGCCGTAGCAGTTGCTCCACCCGTGCCGGCGCACTCTCGTGCGCGTGCGAGGGCAGTATCTTGCTGAGTTGTTCCTCGGCCTCCGTCGAAAGTCCGGTGCTTCCGAAGCCCACCACGATGCCCGTCGGCTCATGGGTTTTTTTATCGTGCAGCACATCCTCGGCAAATTTCACCGCGCGCGTTGCTTTCGTAATCCCGAACGCCGCCAGCGCCTCCTTGTTCATCCAGATGGTGTGGTAATCGTAGGCCACCAGAAAAGCCGGCCGCTTGCC